>JBFKXV010000001.1:0-27978 GCA_041637935.1 Burkholderiales bacterium
AAATCACCAACCAACGCCAACTCTGTCCCCTTCTGAATCGCCGAGTAACGCAGAAGCGACAGGGGGTTTCGGCGAGGACTGTTTGAGCCCGCGCGTGACGCATGCGCGGGCGAGTTCCGCAGCCGCCTGTCGTTTCGAGTAACACAGGGCACCCCGAAGGGGCGGTTCAGTGGGGCGGCCTTCTTTGGCCTACCTTTCTTGGCCGCGCAAGAAAGGTAGGTGGCCGCCGGGCTACCCCCGGCCTGCCGGTGCAAGCGACGGGCAGATCCGGTGGTGACTGGTTTTCGAACCACAGCCTACGAGAAGAAACGGTTAATAGCCTTTCGCGCGATCAACTACACCAACAGGTTGTTCACCCCGTCCCATACGTTTTACGTTTTCGATCACTTGCGCTTCGGCCTCTGCGGCAATCGTCACGCCGGCGGGATGCTCTACGCACACTTCAACAACGAGGCAACACGCCGCGTACTGGTATGCCGGAATGCGGTAAGCAATTAGAAATAATTAACCGCGGTTGCTGTGCCGGTGGGCCTCGCGTAATCTACGGTTGCGAGCCCAGACATCCTCCCTAAGAACAGTGAGGCGCACGATGAAACGACGCACGTTTCTCCATACTGGAATTGCGGCGACAGCGGCCCTCGCCATCCCCTACAGGCGATCGCTGGCGCTCCTTTACAAGGAAGCACCTCAGACTCCACCCGACGTTGCGGCTATCACGGGCGCCGGCAAGGAGATCACGCTGAGGGGGAAGGACATCGCCGAGCTGAGTGCGCGGTTGCGTGGACGTTTGCTCATCGCCGGTGACGCCGGCTATGAGAAAGCTCGACACGTCCTCAACCCGTCCTTCGACAAACACCCCGCGCTCATCGCCCAGGTCACGGGTACGGCGGATACCCGAGCGGCGGTGGAGTTCGCCCGGGACCACGACAATCTGTTGCTCGCGGTCAAGTGCGGCGGCCACAGTTTCTCGGGTAAGTCGACCTGCGACGGCGGCATGATGATCGACCTGTCCCCCTTCCAGAATGTGCGCGTCGATCCGAGGGCTCGGCGGGCCTGGGTGACAGGGGGCAGCTTGCTGGGTCTGCTGGATCACGAATCGATGGCCTACGGCCTGGTGACGACAATGGGAACCGTATCGCACACCGGTGTCGGCGGCCTGGTCACCGGGGGCGGAACTGGCCGGGTTGGGCGGCGGTTCGGTCTTTCCATCGACAGCCTGAAGTCGGTGGATATCGTCACGGCAGACGGCCAGTTGCGTCACGCGGACGTACACGAGAACCCGGATCTGTTCTGGGGCGTGCGCGGCGGTGGCGGGAACTTCGGTATCGTCACCGATTTCGAGTTCCAACTACATCCGATGCAACGCCGGGTCGTGGGTGGCGAGATGATGTTCCCGATCGATCGGGCGCAGGACGTGCTGAGCCTCTATGCCGAGTACGGTCCTAACGCGCCGGACGAGCTCGACATGATCTTCTCGATGATCCAGCCGCCGGGAGGCGCACCGGGCGTGACCGGCATCGCAGTGTGCTACTCGGGCTCCGAGAAACACGCGGATCGGGTCCTCGCCCCCATCCGTCGATTGGGGACACCGCTGGTCGATAACTTCCGGGCTATGGATTACGTCGCCCTGCAGCGGTCCGGCGACACCGACGATCCGCGGGCCCGCGCTGCGTATTTGAAGAGTGGATTCTTACCGGATGTGCCGGCGGACCTGGTCTCGGCAGTCGTCGACGGCTTCGAAGGAGATTCCAGCCGCACGACGATCGTCGTCTACCAGCAGCTCGGAGGCGCGATCAGTCAAGTTCCGAACGATGCCACCGCGTTCTCGCACCGAGACGCGGCCGGCAACATGCTGGTGATAACGAACTGGCCATTCGGCGATGACCCGACACAGCACATCGCGTGGACGAGGAGGTACTGGGCGACTCTCGAACCGTTCACCCAAGGGTTCTATACCAACGACCTGGGACCCGATCAGACGGCGGCGCAGATCAACCGTAATTACCGGGAGAACTACCCGCGGTTGGTACGCATCAAGAACAAGTACGACCCTGGCAATTTATTCCGCTTGAACGCGAACGTGCAGCCGACGGTGTGAATCCGCTGCGGGACGAGCTGATCAATAAGGGTGAAGTTGGGCACTGAGGCGTGTGTTGCGCAGGTTAGGATGTCTTTAACGTCTGTAGGCTGAGGGTAGCCCGGCAGCTACTTACCTTTAGTTCCGACATAACCTGGCTGAAGCCAGGTGAGTCTCCACTGAAACTGCGTTTTCTTGCGCGGCCAACAAAGGTAAGCCAAACAAGGCCGCCCCACTGATCCGTCCCTCCGGGATACCCTGCGCTACTCGAAGCGACAGGCGGCTGCGGAACTCGTCCGCGCGAGAACCATGCGCGGACTCAAACAGTCCTCGCCGACTACCCCAGTCGCCTCTGTGTTGCTCGGCGGTTCAGAAGGGGAGCAACGCTTTGACGGTTCAAGTATGTTCACCAACCCCAGCACGCCGGGTTTTGAACTCCCCTTATGCCGCGCCGAGCAGTCCGATGTGCACGCGGGGTTTCGCCGAGGACTGTTCGAAGGCCGCGCGCGTTTTTTGCGCGGACAAGTTCCGCAGGCGCCGCGTGGACATCGGGCAGCGCAGGAACAAAGCGGCATTGGGGTGCCCTTCTCTTTGGTTACTTTCTCTTGGGCAAGCAAGAGAAAGTAACTAGCCGCCGGGCTACCCCCGGCCTACCGATGTAAGCAACAGGCAGGCAGGGCGGTGAACTCGTGAACCACAGCGTTCGGGAAAGAACGGTTAATAGCCCTTCGCTCGATCAACCACGCCAACAGGTTGCTCACCGCGTTCCATACGTTTGACGTTTTCGATCACCTGCGCTTCGGCCTCAGCGGCAATCGTCACGCCGGCAATGTGCGGTGTCACTATGACCTTTGGGTGCGACCATAGCCGGCTCGATTGCGGCAAGGGTTCATCGTTAAAGACATCGAGCATGGCGCCGCCGATCTGGCCCGAATCAAGTGCGTCCAAAAGGTCCTCTTCGACGAGGTGACCACCGCGCCCGATATTGACCACGTAGCTGCCGCGCGGCATAGCGTCAAACGTGCGCCTGCCCAGAATACTCGTAGTAAGCGGCGTCAGCGGCAAAACGTTGATAACAACCCGGCAGTTCGAAAGGAAGGCGTCCAATCCGGATTCACCAGCGAAGCTCTCGACGCCTTCAATTGACGTGCCAGAACGGCTCCAGCCACAGGTGCGATATCCCAGTGCCACCAGATGCTTGAGAATGAGGCCCCCAATGACTCCCGCTCCCATCACGCCGACTGACCACCCGCTTGCCGCCAGCGGCGTGAGTTGATTCCAGATGCGTTGTTGCTGCTGCCGTTCGTAGTCGCGCATCCGCCGGTGAAAACGCAGCACGGCATAAACCGCGTACTCGGCCATTTGCGGAGCGAGGCCAGCGTCAAGAAGCCGCACCACGGGAACCTGCGGCGTCGTCGTATCAGCAAGCAGCGCATCGACGCCGGCACCCAACGCCAACACGGCTCGCAATTTTGGAAGCGTTTTCAGTAGTCCCGGAGGCGGATTCCAAACCAGCGCGTAGCGAACCGAATCGATGTCTTCTACGTCCGGCCACACCTCGAACGGCATTTCCGGAAGCGCGGCTGCAAAAGCCCGCCGCCATGGCCGCGGATCATCGGTCTTACTGTAGAACAGGACGCTCATGGGCAGTACAAATAAAAAGCTATCGCGCGACTCGTTTGCTGTGTCGCGTGTTCCTCTTCCTCTCGGTCACACGACTCTGTCAAATCCGGCAGCTCCTTGCACTCGGGTCACCCGTTACGCTTTTCCGATCAAACTGCCAGTGCTCAGTATCAATAGATTCGTGATCAATAGAATCGTGAAATCAAGGTGCCTCCACTTCGAGGTTGTCAATCAGCCGCGTCGAGCCGAGCGTCGCGGCGCCGAGAATCACCAACTCGGAGTCGTCAGGTGACGGCCTTTTCAAGCCACGCTGAGTTCGAACGACGACGTAATCGACAGTCCAACCGTGCCGGGCAAGCAACGCGCCGGCTGCATACTCCATCGCGACAAACTTGCGGTCGCCCTCGCGGATTGCATCGCGGACCTGCAATATGGCTTCACGCAGCCTCGGCGCTTCAATTCTTTCTTGTTGCGACAAATAGCGATTACGCGATGACAGCGCCAGCCCGTCCTCAAACCGAACCGTCTCTGCCGGAATAATGCGAATCGGCAGGCTAAGCTGATCAACCATGTGGCGAATGATGGCAAGCTGTTGGTAGTCCTTCTTGCCAAACACCGCCGACTGCGGTTGCACCATGTTGAACAGTTTCGTGACCACAGTGCAAACGCCGCGAAAATGCCCGGGCCGAAAACGCCCCTCGAGCTTTTTGGCAACCTTCGGCGGGTCAATAAAGTACGCCTGTGGCTCCGGGTACATCTGCTGCTCGTCAGGGTGGAAAACGATGCTATTGCCGGCGGCCTCGAGCTTGGCGCAATCCTCCTCGAAAGTGCGGGGATAGCGTTCGAAATCTTCACCCTGTTGAAACTGGAGCCGATTGACAAAAATCGTCGTCACCGTGACCGGTGCAGTCTGGACGGCGATTTTGACCAGGCTCAAATGACCGTCGTGTATGTTGCCCATGGTCGGCACACAACACACGTCGGGCTCGCTGGCCAAGCGTGCGCGCAGTTCATCAATGGTGCCTATGATGTCCATATTCTCCCTTGACCAGTCTTCTCCCGGCCGGTGCGATGCATCGCGCCGCCAGGTGCACTTCCTATGTTTGTTCTGCCCTGGTTCGCGCCAGGATCTTTACCGTACTTTCATAAGCCATTAGTCGCAAGCGGGGATTTCCACGATGGCAATAAATTCTGACTAAATGCACTTTACGCTGGCCAAACATCAGTTAGAAACTATGTTCCGGTCCGGGAAAGGTCCCCGCCTTGACTTCATTGACATAGGTGCTGACGGCAGCGGAAATCGAATCGGCGCCTTGCATGAAATTCTTGACAAAACGGGGTTTGCGCCCCTGATAGATATCCAGCATGTCGTACAGGTTCAGGATCTGGCCGCTACAGTGAGGACCGGCACCGATCCCCATAACGGGAATATCAAGCGACGCGGTCACTTGTTTTCCGACATCGGCCGGTACCAGTTCCAACACCATCAGACTCGCACCGGCCTGCTGCAATGCTTTGCCGGAATTGACCAGAGCGCGCGCCGCGTCATCGGTTTTGCCCTGTACTTTGAAGCCGCCGAGCGCGTGAACCGATTGCGGCGTCAGTCCGATATGGCCACACACAGGAATGCCGCGGCTGACCAGAAAGTCGACTGTTTCGGCCATAACCTCGCCGCCTTCGAGCTTGACCATGTGCGCACCGGCGCTCATCAAGCGCGCCGAGTTCTCGAACGCCTGCTGCGGGCTTTGCTGATAACTCCCGAACGGCAAGTCGCCAAGGACGAGTGCGCGTTGCGTCGTGCGGGCAACGCAACGCGTATGGTAGACCATGTCGTCCATCGTCACGGGAAGCGTCGAGTCGTGGCCTTGCACCACCATGCCGAGCGAATCTCCAATGAGAAAAACGTCAATGCCGGCAGCATCGAGCAACGCAGCGAAGCTGGCGTCGGTGCAGGTCAGCATCGTGATCGCATCTTTCTCATCACGCATTTTTTGTAGTGTGCTAGTGGTAACTTTTGCCATAATGAAAATTCCGAAAAGTAGCACCATTTGAACAGATGCTCGGCCCCCTCACGCGCCCCGATATGAAGCGCCCGTCAATTGTTGTGCGTGCGAAATCCGCCTCATTAGTCGCCCCGGCTGAAAAACGCGCGAGGACCCTTCATTTCGGCGATGCGTCGCAACAATAAATCAAAATCCGCCTTGTCATCAACAAAGTTCAACCGATCGCTATTGACGATCAGAAGCGGCGCCGCATCGAACTGATAGAAAAATCGCTGGTACTCGTCGGCGAGCGTGCCCAAATAACGCTCATCGATATTACGCTCGTAATCAATATTGCGACGCTTTACGCGCTCGAAAAGTTGGCGCTGTGACGCTTGCAAATAAATCACCAGATCAGGCACGGGTGCCTGTGGTGCGAGTTGGTTGTAGATCTGCTGATACAAGTGCAACTCGTCGTCGGCAAGATTAAGCCGCGCGAACAGAGCGTCCTTGTCGAACAGGAAATCCGAAACGGTAACGTCCGCAAACAAGTCGATTTGTTTCAAATCACGCAATTGCTGAATGCGCTGAAACAGAAAAAACAACTGCGTAGCCAGGGCATGCCGCTCTGGCTCCTCATAAAAGCGGGGTAGAAACGGATTCTCATCCGGTGCCTCAAGCACAAGTTCTGCACCAAGGTGGCTTGCGAGAAGTTGAGCAAGACTAGTCTTGCCAGCACCGATCGGGCCCTCGACGACAATGTAACGAAACCGCGCTGGCAGGAGCATGGTTGATGACACGGGTCAGGCAACGCCGCGGCTATGCAGCTCGCTCATATCACCAAGCCGTCTCACGCCGTCGGTGCAAATTGCCTGCAGCAATTGAGCCGCCGTTCCAGCAGCACCCACCATCACGTCGGGGGCAATCTCGGCCAATGGCACCAGCACAAAAGCACGCTCAGCCATTCGCGGGTGCGGCAACCTCAGACTGTCCGAGTCGATCTGTCGATCACCATAGAGCAACAAGTCGAGGTCGAGGGTGCGCGGCGCATTACGCCAGGTGCGCTTGCGTCCGAATTGCTGCTCGATTACGTGCAATTGTGCGAGCAACGTGTGCGGCTCCAAAGCAGTTTCGAGTTCTACCACGGCGTTGACGAAATCGGGTTGGTCAAGATAGCCGACCGGTGCCGTCCGGTACAGCGATGAGCATCTTAGAATTTTCACTCCGGTCATGCGGCGCAGCGCCTGAACGGCGCGCAACACCCCCGATTCGGGGTCATCGAGATTGGCGCCTATGCCGATAAACGCCCGCTGCCATTGAGCGTGTTGCATCACGGTTACCCTGATTTCAAAATTGCGCCGATTTCACGATCGCCCCGATTCATGTTTGACCCGATTCGTGTTTGACCCGATTCATGTTTGACCCGGTGTAACGTCATCGCCGGGCGGCGACTTTGTTTTCTTTCGACGACGGCGACGACGACGGCTAACAGTTCCGGGAAGTAGCATGCTTTTGCGCTCCTCTTCACCAGCATGTTGAAAGCGCTCCCACCAGTCACCGATCTCCATGTCCAGTTCTCCGCTCTCGCAACGCAACAGCATAAAGTCATAAGCAGCGCGGAAGCGCGGATTGCCCAACAACGCGAAAGGCCGGCGGCCGGAACGATTGAGCAACCGCGCCTGCAATATCCATATCTCCCTCATGTCAGAGCTGAAACGACGCGGGATGGCCAGGTTCGCCGACTGTTCTTCGATCACCCGATCAATTGCTTCGAACAAGGCAAGCATGGTGCTTTTGCCGGCGGCCTCGCCGGCACGCCAGGCGGACAGTACTTCATGCCACAGCAACGCAGCGAACAAAAAACCCGGCGATACCGGCTTGTCATCTCGTACACGCTCGTCGGTGCGTTGCAAGGCCAGCATAACAAAACGCTGTCCCAGCGGCTGCTCGAGTATGACATCGAGCATTGGCAACAATCCATGGTGCAAGCCGAGTGTGCGCAGCTGTTTAACACTTTGCGCCGCACCGCCGGATAACAGCAGCTTGAGCATTTCTTCAAACAGCCTGGAAGGCGGAACACTCTCAAGGAGACCGGCGAGTTTCGGAATCGGCGCGCGCGTGTTGCGTTCAATTTCAAGGTCGAGTTTCGCGGCGAAGCGAACTGCCCTGAGCATGCGCACCGGATCTTCCCGATAGCGCGCCTCAGCATCACCGATGATGCGCAGCTTTCGATTCTTGAGATCGGCCAGCCCGCCACAGTAGTCGATTATCTCCTCGCTTGCAGGATCGTAGAACAGCGCATTAACAGTGAAATCGCGACGTACGGCGTCTTCTTCGCGGCTACCGAACACATTGTCGCGCAGAATACGCCCGTGTTCATCGGTGGCACCGCGCTCACCATCAACACCAGCGTGTTTGCCGCGAAACGTGGAAACCTCCACAACCTCACGCCCGCAGAGCACGTGCACCAGTTGGAAACGCCGCCCAATGATGCGCGACCTGCGAAACAACGAGCGTACGCGCTCAGGCGTGGCGCTGGTGGCAACGTCGAAATCCTTTGGCTCGCGGCCGAGCAGAAGGTCGCGTACAGCACCGCCCACGACGTAAGCATCAAACCCGTCGGTTTGCAGAGTCGATGTCACCCGCCGGGCACATGCGCTAATCGCGTGGCGCGATACGCCATGCCTGGGCCCTGCTACGATCAGCGGCGCGGCCGGCCGTGATGGACCGTTGACGAGTCGAAGCAACAATTTCCGAATCATTGATGGCGCCGGTTCGGAGCAGTCATCGGTGATGAAAACAACGCATTGGAAAGTGGCGGATTATAACTTTGCCGCATCGCCGCGCCTCAAAGGCAAGAAAACCGAGTCATTGCCAATCATGCGCACTTGTACCGGAAAACCGTAAAGCTTACGCAGATTTTCCTCGGTCATCATCTCGTCACGCCTGCCTTGCATGTAACTTCCGTCGCCGAACAGGAACAGCAGACGGTCGCAATAGCGATGCGCCAACACCAGGTCGTGCATCACCATCATGCAGGCGCGTTGTTGACGCTGCACTTCGCGATTTATCCATTCGAGAAAGGCGACCTGGTGCGGCAGATCAAGTTGCTGCAACGGCTCATCACATAAATAGCATGCCGGTTGTTGCGCGAACAGCGCTGCCAGGCGGGCACGCTGACGTTCGCCCCCGGAAAGTGAGCGATAGGCGCGACCCGCAAGCGCATCCAGATCCATTGTCGCCAGCGCGCGTTCCACGATCGCGCCATCGTTCGGGCCCGGACCGAACAATCCGCGTTGATGCGGATAGCGGCCGAGCGCCGTGTAATCCCGTGCACTGCCCCAGTATTCACGTGTTTCCTCCTGCATTAGAACACCGACATGGCGCGCAACGTTACGGCGCGGCATCGCGGCGATGGGTTTTCCGTCGATCAGCACCCGGCCTGCATCGGCGGGTCGTAAACCCGCAAGCACATGTATCAGGGTTGATTTACCGACACCATTTCGCCCCAACACCGCCCAACACTCACCCTTGGCAACAACGAGGTCAAGTCCGCGGACCAGCACGCGTTCACCTACACGCACGTCAACCGCGTCAGCGTGCAGCATCGGCCTGCCTTCCCAACAACACGAGCAGCATCGGCACGCCAACGATTGCCGTGAGGATACCCACCGGCAATTGAACGGGGGCCCACGCACTTCGCGCAACCGTGTCGGCAACGATGACCAGGCTACCGCCCGCAAAAGCTGACAGCGGCACAAGCAGACGGTGATCGTGAACGCCGCAAAGCCGGATCAAGTGGGGCACGACCAACCCGACGAAGCCGATTGTTCCGGCAGTTATCACCGCTGCCGCCGTCGCTGCCGCAGCACCCAGGTAGAGGGTGTATTCGAGGCGTTGCGTGGCGACTCCAAGACTGGCCGCTTTGAGCCGTCCGAGCGCCAGCGCGTTGAGTGCCGGGCCAAGCGCAATCGACAACACGAACAGAATACACAATAGGCTTGCGGCGCCAATTGGCGGCTCGGCGTATGTCAGGTCACCCATGAGCCAGAACAACATGCCCCTGGCTGCGTGGGCAGGGGCCAGTACCAGGACCAGGCTGATTACGGCGTTCAACCCGGCCGCTACCATCACGCCGGTGAGCAGCAGGCGGTAGGGGTTCCAGTCGGCAACGCGGTACGACAACAGCGCGACCAATAGTGCAACTGCGGCGGCTCCTGCAAAGCCGAGCAGATAGCCGAAATCCATGGTCAGTCCGAGCAGCATAGCGGCAAGCACGCCGGCGGCTGCACCGCTGGACACACCGAAAATGTACGGATCGGCGAGCGGGTTACGCAGCAGCGCCTGAAGGAAACAGCCGGCTACGGAAAGAAGTGCTCCAGTGACGAACGCGGCAAACACGCGCGGCGCGCGCAACTGCCATACGATGTCCGATGCGACACCTTCGCGCATCAAAAGTGCGGATGCCAACTGATTGGCGCTTAGCGAAACACTTCCAGTCGCGAGTCCGGCCGCTACAGCGGCGAGGGTGAGAACAATGACGAGGACGAACTTGCGCGCGGTTTCCAATTCCAGTTGACGACGGGGACTTTGCGCAGATACTCAGCGCAGACTGATGACCTGCCAATCCTCTCTCAACGCATGCTCTTTAAGGGTCTCATCAGGATCAACCGCGACCGGATGACTCACGATCTCGAGCAGTGGCAAGTCGTTGAGCGAGTCGCTGTAGAACCAGGTTTCTTCGAACACTTCCCACTTCAGATCATGCTCTTTCAGCCACTCTCTGAGCCGTTCGACTTTTCCTTCGCGGAATGCGGGCGTGCCGTTGACACGACCGGTGAATTCGCCATCGACCTCCTCAGGCTCAGTCGCGATAAGATTTTCGACGCCGAATTCACGAGCGATCGGCCAGGTAATAAAACTGTTAGTAGCGGTGACGATGACACGCGCATCGTCATCGTGGCTATCCACCAGGTCGCGCGCCTTTTGCGAGATCATGGGCAGGACCTTCTCCTCCATGAACTCCGCATGCCATTGGTCAAGCTGCTCGCGTGGATGACGCGACAGAGGCTTGAGCTGGAAGTCGAGGAATTCGTGGATATCCAGACTGCCTGCCTTATACGCCTCGAAGAATTCCTGATTGCGCGCCTCATAGACCTCACGGTCGAGGACTTGCTTTTCAATCAGGAACTGCGCCCACTCGAAATCACTGTCGCCCGACAGCAAGGTGTTGTCCAGATCAAACAGTGCGAGCTTCACCAGCACGCCCCCACGGACTCACTGGCGCAGCACCAGCGAGCCAAACCAGAAAGGGGAATTACTCGAATCGTGTCAGTCAGTATTCGCTCCAGTCAGGGTTGGCAGCGGTTAGTGTTCGTTCCGGTCAATACAGGCACCAATCAATAATGGCGCCAATCAGCAATGGCAACAATCAGCAGCTGCGCTGTGACCACAGCCCACTGTGACATCGCCCGCGCGCCAGTATAGCCGAATTGACGCATTCACAAGTCTGCCGACAGCACTGGAAATCAAGCAAATAACGGGACCGGAAAACGCCCCGGTCAGCGCTCAGCCAACGGCGCCGACAACAACTCACGAACCAGCGGAATCGTCACTGTCCGTTTGCTCTCGAGAGAATATCGATCCAGCGCGTCGAGGATGCCGAGCAGCCCGGCAAGATCACGCGACTGTCGTTTGAGAAGATAGTCAATTACCTCGTGCTTCAGATTGAAACCTCGCGCGCGCGCATGTTCTATCATGGCCGCCATCTTTTCCTCATCAGACAGTGTATGAACCTGGTAAACAAGGCCCCAGCCGAGACGAGTCACCAGGTCATTTCTCGCAGCAAGGCGCGCCGGTGGCGCGGCACCTGCAGCGATGAGCACGCCGCCCGCGTCGCGCTGTTCGTTGTAGACGTTGAACAGTCGCTGCTGGTCCGATTCGGTCAGCTGATCAACGTCGTCAGCCAACACCACTTCAATTTGCGGCAAATCAGCTTGAGACGCGCCGCCAGTGAACATCGTTGTAGCCACGTCTTGCGCCTCGAACCCGGCACGCATCGCTCGCAACAAATGCGTCTTGCCGCTGCCAGGAATGCCCCAGATGTAGACAAAACGCTCGTCGCGTGCACCGCCTGCCAGCGCGCTCAACACCGATACAAGCTCGGCATTGCGCCCGCAAACAAAATTATGCAGCGTCGGTGCCGGAGCCGGTGCCAGTGCCAATACCATTTGTCTCATCAGCGACTGCCCTCTGCAGTTTGCCCTGCTCGCACGCCAGCCAGTGTGCTCGTGATAACCATCTACACCCAGGTAGGAACCGGGACGGGGCGAATAATATTCTTTTTTTTTGTAGAATTCGCAGGTGTCGGATGGCGTCACCGGCGCGAGTTCCTCACGATACGGCTTTTCGCGCCAATGGTTCTCGCGGAACCGGCTATTTGGCCGAAATCAGACGCTCAATGTATCCTGAAGCGGACAACCACTCAATTTGAAATCCGGCAAAGACAGTAATCAGCTCTCCTACCGCGATGCCGGTGTCGACATCGATGCCGGAGAACAACTGGTTGAGAACATCAAGTCGCTGGCGCGCAGTACCGTCGGCGAGGGTGTGCTGGCCGGCGTGGGCGGCTTTGGCGCTCTGTTCGAGATTCCGAAGCGCTACCGGCAGCCTGTGCTCGTGACCGGGACCGACGGCGTCGGCACCAAACTGAAGCTTGCATCGGAAATTGGCAAACACGACACCATCGGCATCGACCTGGTGGCAATGAGTGTCAACGACATTCTGGTGCAAGGCGCCGAGCCGCTGTTCTTCCTCGATTATTTCTCTTGCGGCAAGCTCGATGTGAAGATTGCAACGGATGTTGTGGGCGGCATCGCGCGCGGCTGTCAGATTGCCAACTGCGCCCTTATCGGCGGTGAAACAGCCGAGATGCCCGGGATGTATGCCGGAGACGACTACGATCTTGCAGGCTTTGCGGTTGGCGCCGTCGAGAAAACAGCCATCATTGACGGCAGGTCGATTGGTCCAGGTGACGCGGTGCTCGGCCTGGCCAGCAGCGGACCGCATTCCAATGGCTATTCGCTGATCAGACGTATCATCGAACACACCGGCTCGGATCTGTCATCCGCTTACGGGGACCGGACGTTAGGTGAAGCATTGCTGGAACCGACGAGAATTTACGTCAGACCGGTATTGGCGGCGATAAAGGAGACGACGATTAAAGGGATGGCGCATATAACCGGGGGCGGACTGCTGGACAACGTGCCGCGGGTGTTGCCCGCAGAGGTGGTCGCCGAGCTGCACCGTGACGCCTGGCCGCGCCCGCCGCTGTTCGACTGGCTGCAAAACGGCGGCAACGTGGCGGCGGCGGAAATGCTGCGCGTATTCAATTGCGGTATCGGCATGGTGCTGATATGTGCCGAGGTCGATGCAGACCGACTGACCGGCGTCCTGAAGGATCAAGGCGAGAGCGTCTATCGAATCGGTGCGGTGCGCAAACGCCGCGGCGACGAAGTGCAAACCATCGTTGTATGAATATGCGCTCGTGTGACGATACACCCGGCATGAAACGCATTGTCATTCTGATCTCCGGCCGCGGCAGCAATATGCGCGCGTTGTTCGAAGCGCGGCTGCCGGGAAAAATCGTTGCCGTCATCAGCAACAGTCCGGCTGCCGCCGGCCTCGACTACGCGCGCCAAAAAGAGACCGAAACACGCGTCATCAACCACCGCGACTTCGCCGACCGCGGCGCATTCGACACAGCATTGGCGAATGAGGTCGACGCGTTCACACCAGATCTGGTTGTACTGGCCGGCTTCATGCGAATCCTCACGGAGGCGTTTGTGTTGCGCTTTGCCGGGCGCATTCTGAACATCCACCCGTCCCTACTGCCCGCGTTTCCCGGCGTCAATACTCACCAGCGAGCCATTGTTGAGGGCGTCAGACTGCACGGTTGCACGGTGCATTTCGTAACCCCGGCACTGGATCACGGCCCGATCGTCATTCAGGCTGCAGTTCCGGTGCTGCCGGACGATGATGAAGCCGCACTCGCGGCACGCGTCCTGCAGCAGGAACACCGCATCTTGCCGCTGGCAGTGCGCTGGTTTCTCGACGGCCGGATCAGACTCCAGGGCAGTCAGGTACAACTCGACGGCACAATGGTCTTTCCCGAAGCAGTCATATCACCGAATGATCAGAGCTGACATGCGCGCGCGCCGCAGTACCTTGAAACTGACTTGCTACCTCCTTCTCTGCGTCACCTTGCTGGGCATCAGTGCGGCACAAGCAGCACCGCCGCAGCATGTTGAGATGACTTTCGAAATCAACTACGGGTCGATGAGGCTCGGCATCGGCGAGGACCGGCTCACACATAATGGCAAGCAATACCAGGTGCACAGCGACACCATTCCGAAAGGCATTGCCGCCCTGTTCATCGAACCCATCCGCCGCGAAAGTAAAGGCTCCGTCACAGAGAACGGCCTGAGGCCGGTTAGCTTCATCGAACGAGGCCGCAAGAAAGGCATTCGGGCTGCAGAATTTGACTGGACCAATAACCGGCTGCGCTTGATTGATGGCGAATCGAATCAGGTCGTCGACCTGCCGAAAGGCTCGATCGACCAGGCCAGTCTGCCGTATGCCTTCGCCTTTGCCGGAAAAATCCCTGACGACTTCAGCGTCCATGTCACCGACGGACGCAGAATCAAGGAGTATCAGTACCGCATTGTCGGCCGCGAGCGTATCAAGTCCGCATTGGGCGAAATCGAGACCATCCACATCGAACGCCTGCCCAATCCCGATACCAAGCGCAGCTTCGAGTTCTGGGTCGCGGTGGAGCAGCACTATCTGCCAGTGCAGGTGCGTTTCACCGACAAGAAAGGCCGGCTGTTCGTATCCGTCGTAACCGCGATCCGTTATCCCTGATTCGGTGAAGCTTTCCAGGGCAGTACTCGAGGCAACCTGCCAGGCGACCACTCTCGCATGCAAATTCGACCGGCCGGCTGACACCGTATTGGCCGAGTTTTTCCGGCACAACCGCCAATTCGGCAGCCATGATCGGCACTTCATCGGCGACACGGTATTCAACATTCTTCGCCACAAGCGGCTGCTCGAGACGATCGTTCCGCAGCCAGACTCACGCCGGCTGGTGCTGGCAAGTCATCTGAAATTTCAGGATATTCCGCTAGGCGCTTTGGAAGCGATAAGTGACCCGTCTGACCACGCATGGCTGACCAGGGTCATGCGCGCGCCGACCAGTAGCTTGCCACCAGCCGTTCAGCTGTCATTGCCGGACTGGCTGTGGCAAGACCTTCGGTCGCAGTTCGGTGAGGCAAAAGCGATTCGGCTGGGCTCGGCGCTGTTGGTTTCCGCGCCGCTGGATGTGCGAGTCAACACGCTAATCGGAAACAGAAAAGATGTGATCGAAGGGCTCATTCGCGAAGGAATCGAGGCCCGGGCAACGCGTTTCTCCCCGTTTGGCATACGGCTCGAGGGCAAACCATCACTGAACCAGACTGCGCTTTATCTGAGCGGTGCAATCGAAGTACAGGACGAAGGCAGCCAGTTGCTCGGCTTGCTGGTGGCAGCGGCGCGGCGCCAGATGGTGGTCGACTTCTGTGCCGGCACCGGCGGCAAGACCTTGTTGCTCGGCGCCATGATGCGCGATCAGGGCCGGCTCTATGCCTTTGATGTATCTGCCAAACGGCTGGAAACACTGAAACAGCGTGTACGCCGCGCGCAGCTCACCAGCGTCCACCCGCAACTCATCGGCAGCGAACGCGATCCGCGCATCGGCAGACTGACAGAGAAGATCGACCGGGTGTTGGTCGATGCGCCGTGCAGCGGGCTTGGCACCCTGCGGCGCAGTCCCGACCTGAAGTGGCGCCAGTCGCCCCAATCGGTACATGAGTGGGCTGCCAAGCAAAGCAGTATTCTCGAGGCCAGCAGCCGATTGGTGAAACCGGGCGGGCGCCTCGTTTATGCGACCTGCAGCCTGCTGGCGGCAGAGAACGAGGAGATTGTTGAGGCCTTCCTCGGGTCGCAGAACGGCAGGTTCTGCCTGGCCGATTGTCAGGCAGTCCTGAGCGCGCAGCACGTTGAGCTGAACAGCGGCCGCTATTTCCGGGTCCTGCCCGATGAACATGGCTGCGATGGCTTCTTTGCGGCCGTTCTGGAGCGAGCCACGACAGCTTAGTAAGCACTAAGGTAAACAGTCTGACAGGCCTCGCCTGAACCGATCTTCGTACCGGCCGGCAGCATTTTGTGATGGGAGCAGAACTTGCTCGAAATCAAGTTGAAATCAACGAAAACGCCTCAAAATTGAAGTTTGTGCCATCGCGATTTGGAAGGATGGCTGCTTGTTCGATGACATTTGGCGTTTTTTCGACGAATTTGAGGAGAATTCCGAAGGTCTAACAAGCTTCGATGCCGGTCCGGGCCCGAGCCGAGGCGCAACGCGCAGATAAAATTCACGGGTGCGGTCAGCATCGTTCCTGTAAAATAGTATTATTCGACTGTCATAAAGGAAACTAAATGGATATCAATGGGTTACCATCGCTGCCGAGCTGGATAGGCGGTGTGCTTGATTTGCCGTGGTGGGGCTACGTGGTCGTGGCGCTCGTGCTCACGCACATCACTATCGCCGCAGTCACCATCTACCTGCATCGGCATTCTGCGCACCGTGCGCTCGATCTGCACCCGTTGGTATCGCATTTCTTCCGCTTCTGGCTGTGGCTGACCACCGGCATGGTCACCAAAGAATGGACCGCCGTGCATCGCAAACACCACGCCAAATGCGAGACGGAAGAAGACCCGCACAGTCCCCAGGTGCTCGGATTGCGAAAGGTTTTGCTTGAAGGATCAGAACTTTACCGCAACGGGTCTATGGACCAGGAAACGCTGGATAAATACGGCCAGGGCACGCCGAATGACTGGATAGAAAGGAATGTCTACAGCAAGACCGACATGGGCGGTGTCGGACTGATGCTGGTCATCAATACGGTGCTGTTCGGCCCGATCGGCTTGACCATCTGGGCGATTCAGATGCTGTGGATCCCGATCTGTGCCGCTGGCGTCATCAACGGTGTCGGACACTATCTCGGCTACCGCAATTTCCAGGTTGACGACGCCAGCACCAACATCGTGCCGTGGGGGATCATCATCGGCGGAGAGGAATTGCACAACAATCACCACGCCTATGCCTCGTCGGCGCGCCTTTCATCGAAGTGGTACGAGTTCGATATCGGCTGGCTTTATATCAGACTGATGGAAATGGCCGGGTTGGCGAAAGTCAAGAAACTGGCGCCTCAGGTACGCATGGGAACTACGGCGCGCATCTGCGATGACCAGACGCTGCAGGCGGTCATTACGCACCGCTGGGATGTGCTGGCGCGGTTCTCACGCTCTGTGCGCAATACGTGTGCCGAGGAAATTCGCCGCATTGCCGCGAACAGTTCGGCTTCCGCACTCGACTTCCGGCGCTGGCTGAACCAGGACGAGCGTTTCATCAGTGAGCAACAGCTGGCTAGAGTATCCAAACTGGCAGAGAGGAGCCGTATCCTCAAGACAGTAGTGACCATGCGGCAGGAACTGATACAGCTTTGGCAGAGATCTTCGGCCACCAAAGAACAGCTGGTCAAACAACTCGAGGACTGGTGTCGGCGCGCCGAGCTTTCCGGCATCGCCGCATTACAGGACTTCTCCAGAACGCTACGCAGTTACGCCGTTTGATCGCACTGCATTCGACTGGCGTCGGCCACAACAAAAAAAGCCCGCAAACGCGGGCTTTTTTTGTCATCAGCAGCGACTCACTTCATCTTTGATTCCTTGTAAATCACGTGCTTACGAGCAACCGGGTCAAACTTCTTGATTTCCATTTTCTCCGGCATGGTGCGTTTGTTCTTGGTTGTGGTGTAGAAGTGACCGGTGCCGGCACTCGATACCAGCTTGATCTTGTCACGCATTGCCTGGTTCCCTCCTGATTCAGATCGTTCGACTGGCTCGCCAGATTAAACTGATACGAAATATTAAACTGATTCTCCGCGGGCACGCATTTCGGCAAGCACGGCATCGATGCCCTTCTTGTCGATGATGCGCAAACCGGCCCGCGTCAGGCGCAAACGCACCCAACGATTCTCGCTCTCGACCCAGATACGCTTGTAATGAAGATTGGGCAGGAAGCGACGCTTGGTCCTGTTATTGGCGTGGGAAACGTTGTTCCCTGACTGGGGTTTCTTGCCGGTCACCTGACACACGCGGGACATCAATATACTTTCTCTGAGGCACTCAATTCGAAGCCCGGCTTTATACCATGAGGGGCGCGCCCAGGCAAGGAGTGCGGGCCCGGTCCGGCCACATCGCGACACACCGTCAGGCGCGTTGGGAATTTGCAGAAAAGACGGATTTGAGGAACTGCAGACACACCGGTAGAAACTTGCTCTGCCGAGCATTTTTATGTTGTACCGCCGTGCGCGTCTATAGTAATCTGGCGGGTGAGTCAGCAGACTCCAGAAGAAATAACGGCTCTGAAAAGCGTCAAAGCGTCGGATTCGTGAAACTATCCCGAGCGGGACATGACTAGGTCTCGGAGCCCAAAAGGCGAACGGGTTTCTCACGACGCGCTGCAGCCAATGATAAGACCACCATATGGAGGAAAGTCTAGCCATGAAGAAGTCAACCATTTTTGCGGTGATACTCGGCCTCGCCTGTGCCATGGGCGCGTCGGTAGGTTCCGCACACAACACCAAGATCCAGGCCTATTGGGCGACCAGCGGCATGTTTGGCCCATTCAACATTCGCGGTCTGATCCCGGCACTGCCGGAAGATCGTGCCCGTGACATTACCATTCCGGTGCCAATGTGGATTATCAAGCACCCGAAAGGCGTTGTCGTTTTTGATACCGGTAACAACGTCGCCCTGAATACGGGCGGTTGCGCGTCACACTGGGGCGAAGGCAGCTGTGCGTTCCTCAAGCCCAGCCAGAAGCGCTCGGATGTGATCGACATGCAGCTGAAGAAGCTCGGCTTTTCCATCGATGACGTGGTCGCCGTGGTTACCTCTCACTCGCACCTGGATCACATCGGCAACATCGAGATGTTCCCCAACGCGCTGCACATCATCCAGAAGCAGGAGCTGTATCAGGCATGGTGGCCGGAAAAATTCCAGCGTGCTTCCGGCGCCCACATCATGGCCGACTATGATGATGCGCGTGACTTCAACTACCTGGCACTGGAGGGTGATTACGACGTCTTTGGCGACGGTTCGATCGTTGTGCTGAGCGCTCCGGGTCATACCTTAGGCAACCAGTCGATGAAGCTCAAGTTCGCCAATGGTGATACCTTCATCATCGCGCAGGACGCGCTGTGGATGCGCGAGAACCTCGAAGGCTATCCGGCTGGCCTGAACTTCAGCGTCAAGACTTATTTTGAAAGCGCCAACCGTCTGAAGTCCATGGCCGACCTCGAGGGCGGTGAGTTGTTCTTCGGTCACGACGAACAGCAGTGGAAGGAAAAAGGCAATCGCTGGTACAGATAAACTGTAGGCGGTCACAAGCCGTAATTCAGTGAAAGGCCCTCCGCACGGGGGGCCTTTTCTATTCCGCGTTTTCCGTAACATCCAACATCATGTCAGCAGCTATTGAACTGCGGTCCGTGAGCAAGCGCTACGGTCCGAAGACGATCATTCACGATGTGTCTTTTTCTGTCGAATCCGGGGAGATCGTCGGCTTCCTTGGGCCCAACGGTGCCGGCAAGACGACAACCATGCGCATGATCGCCGGCTTCAGCACGCCCAGTTCCGGAACGATCAAAGTCGCCGGTCACGACATGGTCAACGCGAATGAGCATGCGGCGGAAAAGATCGGTTACCTACCGGAGCACCCGCCACTGTATGACACGCTCGATGTCGAGCAGTACTTGCGTTTTGTCGCCAAGGTCAAAGGCGTTCCTGCGCGATCGATGGCAGACAATCTTGATCGCGTCATCACCGCCTGCCGTCTCGAGGCAGTGGTACGCCGCGAAATTTACAAACTGTCCAAAGGCTATCGACAGCGAACCGGGCTGGCGCAAGCGCTGCTGGGCAGCCCGGAAGTATTGTTGCTCGACGAGCCAACCGCCGGGCTCGATCCGGGCCAGATCCAGGAAACCCGCGAAGTGATTTGTTCGTTCGGCGAAAAAAACGCAGTGCTGATCAGCACGCACATCCTTCCCGAAGTCACACTGATCTGCAATCGCGTCGCCATCATTAACAACGGCAGGCTGCTGGCCATCGATTCGCCGAGCGGCCTGCAGCAGGCGTCGGAAAAGTCCAGCAGAGTAACCTTACGTGTAGCAGGCTCCGAAAACGATGTGCGTCAGGAATTGCTCGCCATCGCCGGTGTCGAGTCAGTTGACATCAGCAGTGACGCTCAGGGAATCGCCAGTGTCGATTGCCACGTCGAAGCGCGTGAAGGCATCGAGGCGGCAATCGCAAAGGCCATGACTGCACGCTGGGACCTGTACCAACTGGAACGAGTGCATCCAACACTGGAGAACGTTTTCCTGCGCTACATCGGCGCACAGCAGCAGGAGGCAGCATGAATCGCGTTATGGCGCTGTACGTAAAGGAGCTGTTCACCTACTTCCGTTCGCCAATCGCCTACTTCGTAGTCGCTGTTTTCCTGCTCGGCACCGGCTACTTCTTTCTGTATGAGGTTTTCCTGACCGGCACGGCGAGCATGAACGAGCCGTTCAAGAACATGGGTGTGCTGCTCTTGATTGTTGCTCCGATCATCACCATGCGCCAGTTTTCCTCTGAGTACACCGGGCGCACGATGGAACTGCTCAGTACACTGCCATTGCGTCCATGGCAGATTGTTCTCGGAAAATATTTGGGCGCAGTCACCATTCTCTTGCTCATGACATTGGGCACGGCGGTCAATCTCATTCCGCTCTATCTGTACGGCTCGCCGGAAACGACAAATATTATCGCCGGCTACATCGGTTTTCTGTTGCTCGGCATGGCGTGTCTGGCGATTGGTCAGTTTTTCTCGGCGTTAACACACAACCAGGTGATCGCTGCGCTGATCACATTTCCGATTCTGCTCGCATTCTGGTTCGTCGGGCACCTGTACAGTTTTCAGTCGGCGGTGATCCTGCAAACGTTGTTCGGCTACCTTTCTTTCTCCCTTCACTTCGGGGATTTCATTGCCGGACTGATCCGCAGCGAGGCGGTCGTCTTTTATCTGGTTGTCACCGCGATCGCGTTGACCCTCAACGCCAGTTATCTGCAATGGCGCAGATGAAAACCGGCGCAGATGAAAACCGGCGTAGATGAAAACCGGCGTAGATGAAAACCGGCGTAGATGAAAATAGCGTAAAAGTGAATAGCCAGGATGAAATCAGCAGTGATAAAAATCGCTTCGAAAATGAAGCAGCTTCGGTAACCATGGAACATTCATTTCGTTCGTTCTTGATCCTACTGGCCGGGCTGGCCTGCGTGGTCACCGCCATCGCGCTGGATGCGATCATCCTTGAAGGCGGTGTCTGGAATTTGCTGCTGGCAGCACTCGGCCTGGGATTAACCGGGGTCGGGCTTTACCAACTGCGTACCGAGCTGGCTAGTTTGGTACAACAGCGCCGGGGCGAGATTGCCCTGTTCACGATTGGCGTAATCGGCATTCTTGTGGTCATCGCATACTTTTCCACCCGCTATACTGTTCGCTTCGATCTGTCGGAGGCGAAACTGCACTCACTGTCCGATCAGACCGTAACCATGCTGCAGAGGCTCGACAACCCGGTAGAGATCACCTTCTTTCATGATTCGGGAATGCGTGAAACGATTGAACGCTATGAACTGATCGCCGCACAAACAGACAAGGTCACCGTCGAATTCTTTGATCCGATGGTGAATCCAGCTCAGGCACGCATGCGCGGTGTGCAGTTTCCGGGCACCGCGATCCTCAAAAGCGGTGATCGGGAAATGCAGGTCCATGGACCAGAGGAAACCGACATTGCTAACGCGGTTCTGCGCATCTCGCTCGGGATGCAGCAGACAGCGTGCTTTCTTGACGGACATGGTGAAGCCGACCCATTCAGCATGGAGTCGCACGATCACCTCGAAGGTGCCGCCGGCCATTCGCACGGCGCGGGTACCAAGATCGTCGTTCACGAAACACACGGCATGGCAAAAGCCAGGCACGGCCTCGAGGCAATGAACTACGTGGTCGAGAAAACGGGATTGATGCGCAGCGACAAGTCTCTGTCGCATTGTGCGGTGCTTGTCATCGCGGGACCAAAAACAGCGTTGTTAGCCGAAGAAATCGAATCGGTCAGGAACTATCTCGACCAAGGCGGCAATGTCTTTTTCATGCTGGATCCGTTCGTCGAAACCGGTCTGGAACCGGTCGTCAGCCAGTATGGCATCGTCGTAGACGACAACATCGTGCTCGATGAGCTGAGTCATTTCTGGGCGGATCCGTCTTCGCCGGCAGTAACCCAATACAATCGCCATCAGATCACGCGCGGCCTTCCGCTCACTTTTTTCCCCGGCGTGCGTTCATTGTCGCCAACGGCCACAAGAGTTCCCGGCACTTCGGTGGTACCGCTGATCAATACGTCGCGAAAGAGCTTTGGCGAAAGCAATCGGGATGAGGTTCGTTTCGAAGAGGGTGCCGATATGCCGGGACCGCTGACGGTGATGGTGGCATCGGCGCTGCGACCGGAACGGGTCGCGGAGGAGGCAGCGATGCTAGACGGACAGAACGAAAGCGAGCTCCCGTCGCCGGTCATCGAAGGCAAAGTCAAATCACGCATTGTGGTAATCGGGGATTCCGACTTCGCTACCAATTCATTCTTCCACATCCTCGGTAACGGTAATCTGTTTCTGAATACAGTCAACTATCTTGCGGAACAGGAAAACCTGATTGGCGTCGAGCCCCGCACCTATGACCCGCCGCGGGTCAACCTGACCAACCGCCAGATGAAAGGCACCTTCCTGCTCTCGGTGGTGTTGATTCCCGCATTGCTCGCCATCATCGGTTTCGCCGTTTGGTGGAGACAGCGTTGAGCGCAACGAGGCACGGCCGTTCCAGGATCATCTGGAGTGTCCTGGCGGTGTTAGTCTTCATCGTCGCGGTGCTGGAAATCCGTGATCGCTCATCGCGCCCTGAGGCCGAGGAGCCAACAGGTCCGAGCATGCTGATGCCGGCGCCAATGGAAGAGATCGGTGTAATCGAGATCGCTGTCGCTGGCAATTTGCACCGCTTCTCGCGCGATGAAAACAACGCATGGTTCTATCACGGCATTCATGCCGGTCCGCAAGCGGCACACGAGCATGTGCCCGATCCGGTGATGTCCGAGAAAATCGCGAAATTCCTCGCCGGATTGGGACGCGCACGCATCGAACGGCGTTTCGAGTTGACCGATGACGACCCGTTCGGCGTCACCAAACCGGAAATGATCATCATGGTGTACGTCTCGGACCTGGTGAAACCGACCATGCGCTATTCGGTTGGGGATTTGGCCCCGGATGAACTCAGCCGTTATGTGCACATCGTCGGCGGATCGGAGGTTGTCTCAATCCCCGACTACCAGATTCGCAACCTTCTTGACTTGCTAAAGACCGTCACCGCTGAACCACTCCAGGCGCCCGCGCCGGCAGGCTGAGATGTCTGCCCTGCTTGCGACACGGGCGCGCCAGAGCCAGGCAATTCCCGACTAAATCAATCCGCGCTCGGCAAACGACATCATGCCGCCGTGGCCAACGACGAAGTGATCGAGCACACGCACGTCGACCAGCGCGAGGGCTTGTTTCAACGCCTGGGTCAGGCTTTCGTCCGCTCGGCTCGGCTCGGCCACACCCGACGGATGGTTGTGGGCAAAGATGACCGACGCCGCGTTATGTCTCAACGCCTGCTTGACTACTTCACGCGGATAGACGCTGGTCTGCGTGAGCGTGCCGGAGAACAGTTCCTGGGCGGCAATAAGCCGGTTCTGCGCATCGAGAAACAGCCCGGTGAAGACTTCGACCGGCCGGTGTTCCAGCAACAGGCGCAGATATCGCCTGACCGCTTCGGGAGAACTGAGATTGTCCGAGCCGCGCATTTCCTGCGTCAGTGCGCGGCGCGCCAATTCAACCGCCGCTTGCAGCTGTATGTACTTTGCGTCTCCGAGCCCGTCGATGGCGGTAAATTCCGATCTCTCGGCTGCGGCAATCGCACCCACCGAACCGAAACGTTTGAGCAGCTCACGTCCGAGATCGACTGCGCTTTTGCCCTTGACGCCGGTGCGTAGAAATATCGCTACCAGTTCGGCATCCGCCAATGCCGCCGCCCCCCTGTTGAGTAGTTTCTCACGCGGCCGCTCGTCCGCCGGCAAATCCCGCAGCGCCATTGTATCCTCCCGTTATTTGGTGCTTTCCCCCTATGCAACAAGAGTTTACACTTCACACCTGTCAGTTTGTAACAGCCGGAAAAATGACCGAACTTGCTGAAAAACGGATTCTCTTGGGGCTGACCGGCGGGATCGCCGCTTACAAGGCCGCCGACCTGGCGCGCGGACTCATCAAGCAGGGGGCCGATGTGCAGGCGGTCATGACCGACGCCGCCTGCCGCTTCATATCGCCGACGACGCTGCAGGCCCTGACCGGCAAGCCGGTTTACACCAGCATGTGGGATGACAGCGTGAGCAACGGCATGCCGCATATCGAGTTGTCGCGCGATCGCGATCTGATCGTGGTCGCGCCGGCCACCGCCGACTTCATGGCAAAACTGGTACACGGTGCGGCCGATGATCTGCTGGCAACACTGTGCATCGCCCGCGAGTGCCCGCTGATGGTGGCACCCGCCATGAACCGGCAGATGTGGGAAAACCCCGCCACGCGGCGCAACGTCAAACAACTCCGCGCCGACGGCGTCATCATCGAGGGTCCGGCCAGTGGCGATCAGGCCTGTGGCGAAAACGGCATGGGGCGAATGTCCGAGCCGGAGCAGATCGTCGACTCCATCGTTACCTGGTTCCAGCCGAAATTGCTTGCCGGCGCCCGTATCGTGGTGACCGCCGGGCCCACCTACGAGCCGATCGATGCGGTACGTGGTATCACCAATCTCAGTTCGGGACGCATGGGTTATGCAGTTGCGCGCGCCGCGCATGAGGCGGGGGCACAGGTGACCTTGATTTCTGGCAGAACCGGACTGCAGTCACCCGCCAACGTTTCGGTGGTCGACGTCATTACTGCCCAGCAAATGCACGACGCGGTGATGGCGCACCTGCCTGATTGCGACATCCTGATCGCCGTCGCGGCAGTTGCAGATTATCGGGTCAGAAACCGACAAGAACACAAGATCAAGAAGCAGGCCGGCGCCGGCCTGACGTTGGAGCTGGAACCGAACCCCGATATCCTTGAATCGGTTGCGGCACGCAAAGATGCGCCTTTCTGCGTCGGCTTCTCCGCCGAAAGCCAGAACGTCGAGTCGCATGCCGCGGAAAAACGCCGGCGCAAAAAGATTCCACTGATCGCCGCCAATCTGGTACAGGACGCCTTTGGCAGCGAACAGAACGAGCTTATTCTCATCGACGACGAGGGCACGCATCGCCTGCCGCGCAGTTCCAAACTGGATCAGGCGCGCGGCCTGATCCGGCACATCACGCGGCTGTACAAGCCGGCTCGAAAATCGGTAACGACCCCCTGACAAACCAACGATCGTTCGAGAGATATGACGCAAATCGATGTGCGGATACTCGATCCGCGCCTGAAGGCAAACATGCCGCAGTACGCCACAGCAGGTTCAGCCGGATTGGATCTGAGAGCCTGCATCGACGATGTCATCTCGATCAGGCCCGGTGAGACGACGCTGGTGCCGGGTGGGATTGCAATTCACATCGCCGATCCCGGCCTGGCTGCGGTGATCTTGCCGCGTTCCGGTCTCGGTCATAAACACGGTATCGTGCTTGGCAACCTGGTCGGCTTAATCGATTCGGACTACCAGGGCCAGATTTTCGTCTCGGTCTGGAATCGTGGCAACCAAGCATTCGAGCTCAAACCGCTGGAAAGAATTGCGCAACTTGTCGTTGTGCCTGTGGTTCAGGTCTCGCTCAATGTAGTAGACACGTTCGACGAGAGCGAACGCGGTGCAGGCGGATTCGGCAGCACCGGCAAAACCTAAACCCGGCGTCGCGGTCCAGGCGAACAGAAAAAGGCCGGCATGTGCCGGCCTTCGGATTGCGGGTGACCCGCCCTCAGGCAGGCAAGACTGTTTCCTAAAGCACTATTCCGGAAACACCAACTGTTGATTCGACTCGTCCTTGGCTGGATCGGGTATTTCCCCGGCAGCAATGCGGCGTTTCTCCTCCCAACGCATGAAAGTCAGCACGGCGAGTATTTCCTCGGCGGTCATCGTCGTACCGAACGCGCCCATGGTTCCGCCGAGTGAGCGATTCGGCAGGCCGCCGGCGATGACCCCATAGATCTCGGCGTTGGTATTACCGACGTAGGCGAACTTGCCGCAACTCAGGCATGGTCCCTTACCGCCATGGCCGTCACCGCCATGGCAGAACGAGCAGCGCTGCGCATACTTGGCGCGGCCGAATTCGACTACCTTCATGTCGTTGGTCGGCACCTCCAGGTCGGACTCATTCGCCTTGTGCTGCGCCATTGCCGGTGTTGAGAGCAGCACACCCGTCATCAGGCCAACGGTCAAAACCGCCAGTGCGTAACCGGCCGCGCGAGCAACCGCCGTCTTAATCAAGTTGTCTAACATCTTTACGTTCCTCCACTCAATGCTTACGACGCGAAAGGCGGGTAAAACGGCACGCCGTAGCTTTCCACGATTTCCTTGATCTTGCCATTATCGAGCAACTCCCGAATACCTTCGTTGATGAACTTCATCAACGACTTGTCGCGCTTCCGTACCAGATAATTGAGGTCCCATTGCTGGCCTTCCACGGGAACATAGTCTTTGGCCATTCGGAAAGTGGCTTCCGGGAATTTACGCTGGGCATTGGTCAGAACCGTCGCCCACACCAGCGCCGCATCGATCTCGCCTCTGGCCATTCCGCGCATGACACGCGGATTGTCGGGGTATAGCTCGCGCGCGGTGCCTTTCTCGTGAAGATACGCGTCGATCGGCGTCGACATTTGCACGCCTATCTTCATTCCCGCCGCAGAAATCTCCTCGAGGGTCGTCATGTCAGCGGCCTTGTTCTGCACCACCAGGATATAGCCCATCCCCAGATAGGGATCGGTAAATGCCAGCTGGCCCATCAGAATATCGTCATCACCGCTATCGGAGACACCGGCAAAAACGTCGCAGCGGCCCTTCATCATGGAATTACGCAAGGCACGCGACATGCCGCCACGTGTGCCGGTATCGGCCCAATACATCTCCAGCTCCATACCGCCTCGCTTGGCGATTGCCTGCAGGATTTCAACATCGAAACCCGGTGGATTTGCGTTGCGGGATGCATAGGGAAAGCCGTACGGATCAGCGCACGCAATCAACTTACCTTTTGCTTTCGATCTTTCCAGTACGTCGGCAGACTCCGACGCATCCTGTGCCTGGACCGCGGCGCTCGCAAAAAAAGCCATTGCTGCCGCCAGCCCGATTACCAAACGTTGCTTACTCAAGATTCTCTCCTCAGGCGCGTTATTTAGTTTCCGTTGGTCTAATGATCCCCAAACGCGCGCCAAGTTCCTCTGGATGACAGCAGCGGAGCACTGCTACACACAAAAAACAAGGGAGGGCGCCTCACGCCCCCCCTCGTCATCACTGCATAGTGCGTCTACTTCTTGCGGTATTCCCGGTGATCAATCAACCGTGAAGACCATCAGACCGCCACCCTTGGTGTGGGTCTTCAGGAAGTTCGAATAGTACAGCGGCCAGATACCGCCACCGCCAGCACCGTAGACGATCGCGACATATTGCTTGCCTTCGGCCGTGTAGGTCGTCGGGTTGCCGTGAATGCCGGAGCCGGTGTTGAACGACCACAGATGCTCGCCGGTTTCGTCGTTAACGGCGTTGAAGCGCCCGTCCGGATCGCCGTAGAAGGCAAGTCCGCCAGCCGTGGCCAGCAAGCCGCTGGTCGCCGGCCAGCTCTGCGACTTGGCCCAGACGCGTTTGCCGGTCGCGCCGTCGTAGGCCTGGATCTGGCCCGCGCCGGCGTTGAAGGTAATCACCTTGGCACCGAGATACCACTCACCACGCTTCCATTCCATCTTCTTGGCCTGGAGGTCCATGGTGAAGTCGTAAACCGGTACGTAGGTCATCTTGGTGCGGTGGCTGTAAGCCATCGGGTGCCACTCTTTACCACCGTCGAGCGACGGGGC
>JBFKXV010000002.1:0-24967 GCA_041637935.1 Burkholderiales bacterium
ACGCAGCCGTTGAACAGATCGGCAACAGGACGCCGGTGGTTTCGTTTGAGCACTTCCCCGACGCGCTGCCCGCGCCGCGCACAGCGGCGCAAACCGGCCAGCCCGGTTATGACGCGGAAGCCGCGCTGCTCTATACCTCAGGCACAACGGGGCGCCCGAAGGGTTGCATTTTGACTAACGAGTATTTCCACAGCTTCGGTGCCTGCTATCTCTCGCTGGGCGGACGGCTTGAATTCCGCGAAGGCGAAACGCGGTTGTACAACCCGCTGCCGCTGCATCACGCCAACGCGTTGTCGGTTTCGACTCCAGCACTGCTGCTGTGCGGCGGCTGCCTGATTTTTCCCGACCGCTTTCATGCCAGCACCTGGTGGCAGGACCTGGTTGCCACGCGCGCGAATGCCGCGCAGTTCCAGGGCATCATCCCCAACATTCTGCTCAAGTTGCCACCGTGCCCGGAGGAAACCCAGCACAACGTGCGCTTCTCGTTGTGCGCCGGCATCGAGCCGAGTCAGCATGAAGTGTTCGAAAAACGCTTTGGTTTTCCGGTGGTCGAGATGTGGGCGATGACCGAGACCGGACGGCTGATTAGCGACAGCATCGAGCCGCGCGCGATCGAGACCCGTGCATTTGGCCGGGCCAATGCCTGGGTCGAGATCAAGGTGGTCGACGAACAAGGTCGCGAGGCAGCACCGAACCAACCAGGCGAGATGCTGATTCGTCACAGCGCCGACGCGCCGCGCAAGGGCTTTTTCTCGGGTTACCTGAAGAACGAGCAGGCAACCGAGGAGGCCTGGAAAGGCGGTTGGTTCCACACCGGCGATTCGGTTGTGCGCGACGAGTCCGGAATGCATTACTTCGTTGACCGCAAGAAGAACATCATTCGCCGCTCCGGCGAGAACATCGCCGCTGCCGAAATCGAGGCGTGCCTGACGTCGCACGATAAGGTAAAGCAGGTCGCGGTCATTGCAGCACCCGACGAGGTTCGCGAGGAGGAGGTGATGGCCTGCATCATCGCCAAGTCAGCCGACGACGTTGCTGACGCGAATGCGCGAGAGTCACTCGCTGCGGAATTGTTCGAGTGGTGCTATGAGCGCATGGCGTATTTCAAAGCGCCGGGCTGGGTCTTGTTCGTCGATAAGTTACCCACCGGCACTTCTGCCAAGGTGCAAAAGATCCATATATTCCCGGCAGGCACCGATCCACGTCAGCAACCGGGAGCGATTGACTTGCGCAAGCGCAAGAAGCAGAAAAAGAAGACTGCGTCCCACTGACACGACAGGAAGACGAACATGCCATTACCTCCGCTGACCCCTGACTCTGCTGCCGGTGTAATCGCCCGATTCCTGAGAGCCCGAGGTGTCGACCGTATCTTTGCGTTGTGCGGTGGTCACATCATGCCGATGTGGATGCGTGTAGACGCCGAAGGTATCCGCATCATCGATGTGCGCGATGAGCGTGCCGCGGTCTACATGGCGCATGCCCATGCTGAATTGACCGGCGGCCTCGGCGTTGCACTGGTGACGGCCGGGCCCGGCGTGACCAACGCCATGACCGGCATCGCCAACGCCTACGTCGCGCGTGCGCCAGTGCTGGTGCTGTCCGGGCTGCCGCCACGCCGGCAGGAGAACCGCGGCGCTTTGCAGGATATTGTGCATACCGACCTGGTGCGCTCGATTACGCGCTACGCACGCACCGTGCGCGAGCCAGATCTGGTGTTACAGGAATTGGATGAAGCGGTCGCGCGTGCGCTCGGCCATGGCGGAGAACCCGGACCGGTCTATCTCGATTTTCCCACCGACACGCTGCGTGGCGAAGTATCGAAACCAGTTCAATTGGAAGAGCATTTCCGACCTAAGCTGAGCCGGCCACAGCTGCCTAACGAGACCGATGTCGCGGCCGCCGTTGATTTGCTGTGGTCAGCAAAGAAGCCGCTGGTGATCAGTGGCCGTGGCGCGCGTGGTGCCGCAACCGAACTGCGCGCATTTCTCGATACGCTCGGCGCGCCCTATCTCGATACGGGAGAAAGCAAGGGCGTTATACCGGACGATCACCCGAGTGTGGTGGCGGCGATGCGCGGCAAGGTCATGACCGAAGCCGATGTCGTGGTCACAGTGGGACGGCGGCTTGATTTCCAGCTCGCTTACGGCTCGCCGGCGGTGTTTGGTAAAGCGAAGTTCGTTCGCATCGGCGATGTCCCTTCGGAGATTCGCGACAATCGGCGTGGCACAGTCGAGTTGTTCGCCCAGCCTGCGGCCGCGCTGTCGGCAATTGTGCGCGCCGCTGCTGGCCGCGGGCCGGCGCTCGATCGTGCCTGGGCTGACGGGCTGCGCGCAAAACACGAGGAGCGCGCGAGCAAATTGCAGCAGACCATGAAATCGGCGCCGGCAGACAGTCAGGGACGCATTCATCCCAACCGGGTGCTTGCTGAACTGCAGGCGCAGTTAGAGCCGGATGCAGTCGTGGTCGCCGATGGCGGTGACTTTCTCAGCTTCGCGCGCGTCGGGCTGAACACATCCACCTACCTCGATCCTGGATCGCTCGGTTGTATCGGTGTCGGCACGCCGTTTGGCATCGCCGCCGCTCTGGCGCGGCCCGACAAACAGGTCGTGGTCGCAACCGGCGATGGGGCTTTTGGCTTCAACGCAATGGAGATCGATACGGCAGTTCGCCACCAGGCGCCAGTGCTGGTTGTTGTAGCCAACAACGGTGCGTGGCAGATCGAAGTGCACGATCAGACCGACACCCACGGCAAAGTCGTCGGCACTCGCTTGCAGGTATCCGATTATGCGCAAATGGCGCGCGCATTCGGTATGCACGCCGAGCGGGTGGAAAACGAGAATGATTTGGCGGGTGCCATCGAACGCGCGCTGGCGAACAGGCCGGCGCTGCTGGATGTGGTGGTGTCGCCGGAAGTGCGCTCGTCAGACGCCAAGACCGGCCTTGCCTGGGTACCGGACCTGCAACCGCTGGCGGTATGGGACGAGGCCGAGCGCAACTGGCGAAATGCGACCGCCTGACAAGACTGATAAATTTGAAGAGGTGTTGTGATGTCAAAATTGAACAAACCGACTATTGTGTCGTTGGCGGCCTTGACGATATCCGTGCTGGCCGTGTCGTCATTCGTCTCGGCTGACGATGGTGAAGCGGATTTGTTGGCTCGCGCGCAGGGGATTTTCAAACCCCTTCCGGCCAGCGCTGAAACTGCCGATCGTCCGCTGACGCCGGCGCGCGTGGAACTTGGTCGCCTGCTGTTCTTCGAGACGCGGGTGTCGTCCGACGGCAAACAAAGCTGTGCGCAGTGTCACCAGCCAATGTTCTACGGAACTGATGCGCTCGCCGAATCAGTTGGCAATCAAGGCAAACGCATCCCGAGAAACGTCCCGACGGTGTTCAACACCGCGTTGCAATTCACTCAGCATTACGGTGGCAATCGTGTCGACGTTGAGGAGCAAGCGGTCAAAGCACTGCCTTCCGGGCTCGCTTACGGTAATGTTGATCTGGCGAGTGCCGAGCAATTGCTGCGCGCCATCCCCGGCTATCGCGCCTTGTTCGAAAAAGCCTTTCCTGGTCAGGAAGAACCTGTCACTGCAGAGAACTGGGGACTGGCCATCGGCGCCTACGAACGGACCTTATTGACGCCGGCGCCGTTCGACGATTACCTCAAGGGCAACACCGCAGCGATCGACTCGAAGGCGAAAAGGGGTCTGGAGAAATTCATGAGCTTTGGATGCGCTGGCTGCCACAGCGGCGTGGTGCTGGGCGGGCAAATGTTCCAGAAGTTCGGAATTACTCAAAACTACTGGGAGCTGACTGGAAGCACCGAGAAGGAGTTACTCAAGGGTAGGGACAAAGGGCGTTTTCACGACACCAAAGACGAAGCCGACGCCTACATGTTCAAGGTTCAGCAATTGCGCAACGTCGCGGTGACGCCGCCTTTCTTCCATGACGGATCGGTTGCAACATTGCCTGAGGCAGTGCGCATCATGGCGAAACTGCAATTGGGCCGTGACCTCGGCGAAGCCGATGTCTCGGACATCGTTGCCTTCCTCGAGACGCTGACTGGCGACGTTCCGGAGAACTTTGCAAACGCGCCGGTGCTGCCGATCGCCCCGTTTATGAACTAGCGTCCTGCGTCAACGAGCGCGTACAGAACGGAATCGACCGGTACGCGCTCGCCAATCAAGATGGCCCCGCCGCTTGGCCGTGCGCTCAATCTCGACCTGCACTTTCACATGCTGTTCCCTTTTGGAGTGTACGCCGAGCACCTCGGCTTGAATTGCAAGACGGTATCTGGCCCCGCTGTACGTGGTGTCCAGGTTAGGCTGAATTCAACACATCAATCGGGGAAAGCTGAGTGTAAGATTTAATGAGTGACCCCTTAATCTCTTAATAACGGACACAAAGCCTACATCGCGGGCGAGGGTGTCGGTTAATCGGACTGGCTGACCCACTCTCAGACTTTATTCCGCTGATTTCAAAGTTTAGGTGGACGCACCACGTCTGTCTTCGTTGCAAGCATCCGTATAAGCGGCCCATCATTAATCCAGCCTGGCAATCTAACGCAGCAAACAATAGAAGACGCTGCTCCACCGGAAACTGCGACACGTTATTTTGCTACCAGTGATGCGATGCGCGAGGCACCATAGGAGAACAAATGTTCAGGGAGGAAATCTTGTACAACCGCAGCAGCGTATCGATCGTGAAGCCGTTACCGCAAGAACGCTGAGTTTGCAGAGCAAGTTGTGGGACGTTGCCGTGGAAGCGGCTGAAACGGATCCGCGTCCGGTGACGTCTCGTCTTTTCCTGCAAGCACCGAATAAGGTGATCGACGCTTACGGGCGCGGGCAAGCAGCCTTGGATGAGTTGATTCGAAAATGGCTGTCTGGAGGGTTCTATGGTGAAGTTATGGTCAAAATGCACTGGTTATGAGTGGGCCGGACTCGCGGTGGTTATTGTTTTAATGTCACTTGCCTGGTCGGCCGCGACCGCGTCTGATGGCTCAGACGGTGGCGCGCTGGAGGACCGCTTAGGCGCGGTGTTCTACCGGTCGATGACCCATTGGAAATATGATTACACCAAGATGCCGGAGCGCAAAGCAGGTGTTGCCTGTATACCGTGGGAGCGATTGGACGCTGCTTTTCTCGACAGCGCGATTTTCGAAGCGCTCGGCTTTTCATATTCGGTGGCCACGGATGAGGCCGCGATCCGTATAGCGACCCAAGGTTGCAACCAGATGAAGGCGCACTACAAACTGACCGATTGCGCTTGTGGATTGGTATTGATCGGCGAGGTGGTGATGGTCACTGTGCCCGAAGAGGCCGGCGAACAATAGCGCCGATTAGGGACTGAGCGGGATCTCAACTTAAAACGTGCTGCCGAGCCCTGGCGTACTTATCATGGCAATACCTTCGGTGAATTTACAGCTTCAATTTCTACGTTTCAGACTCAAGTCGAACTTTAATTTCACCTCGAGCCCGACCCGATCACCGGTCGCCCTGTCGCCGCTACCTACGTTGAACATGTTACGCAGTACAACGAACTCACCGCGGACGAATGCACGTTGCGCTCCGCCGATCCACTGAAACGGGACAGTCACAGTCTCACTGTTTCCTTTCAGAGTCAGAGTGCCGATTGCAAGATATTGGCCCGGCGTAGCCATTTCGATGCGGTCGCTTTCGAATACGGCCTGCGGAAAGTTGCTCACGTCGAGCCAGTCGGGGCCAGCGATGCCGGCATTAAACTCTGGGTCGTACATGTTAACGCCCTTAAGGTCCACGCTTACCCGCAGGCTGCTCTTTTTGAGGTTTCTACGATCGAAGCTCATCGCGATGTCGAACTGCTCAAACGTCCCCTGCCAGCCTAGACCCTCAAGAGTCACTTCGAACGTAAATGCGCCACCGCTTCGCACCCAATCCGTCGCGTATGTCGGCATGGCGGCGAGCAGAAACACAAATACGGATACGTAACGTATGAAAGTCAACTGCGTTCTCTTCTCCAGGGCAGCTTTCGGGTCAGTACTTCGTTGTGAAAACGAAAAAACGATGGCGCAATACTGCCGTAATGTGAATCACGACGACTAAAAGCAACTTGGCCGGCTTCCCGTACGCGGCGGCGGCCAGTGCACTGATGTCGCGGTCTCCCGTAATCAGATCCGGAACCTACACCAGCCAGAACATCTTGAACAGAATTCAAGTGGCATCGCTGACCCACCAGCCAGTGAGTGGCAGAGCGAACTTGTAACAGGGTTTGGCCAATGCGGGCCAACTTCGTTTCCCAGACTGGGGTATGCCGGCGCGCTCGTTGATATGCGCCGTGTCGAACGTAATCACGTGGTCACCCAGGTTGGTGACCGTGACGTCCGCGACCCGGGCGCGCCGTGTGCCCGTCGCAAAGTGCTCCGCCATCGGATTCACAGTTTCAGCTGAGCAAAGCGGGACGCTGCCTGTCGCGTCGTTCATCGGTCCGCCATCATGTCCTGAAAGAGATGAAATGATTCTGGCGGCTTCACGGAATTTTGCAAGTTACAGCGCACAATGGACCGACCCTCGTGAAGCGCTACCGTTCCCGCTCGAGATTGACCTTCCTATCGTGCTTGCCTGGCATTGGATGCCGCCTTCACACTCGTCTCCCTTTGAAGGGTCGGTGAAACCCGGGACAACTCAGTCTGACCCGAATTTACTCGAAACTTTTTTCAACAGACGGCTAGCCAACACGACGAGGAATGCGGCGCCGGCAAACGTCTATGCGAAATCGGAATGTCCACATCGCTACGCTAATGGCGATGCCATGTTAGACCATTTAGTTATTTCGATAGAACTCAAATGAATAAGTGAAGCGGGTTGCAGCTTCGATCAAGGCGCACGGAGAAACAGTTTAACGGCGACCAATGACCTGGCCCTGACGCTCTAAATTGGTCGGTTTGCATTTCCTTGTTGCCATTACACGCGTAGATTAGCTGGAGATCTCGCTGATGATGATTGGACTGCGTTACCTCGGGTTCAACACTTGTGCCCCAGTTACACTTCAGGTATACGTTTTTTGGCCCTCGCGATTTCTGGGGCGTCGTAGCTAGGGATTTTTGATTAAAGGCAAGTGTGTTCCCTATATAAGATGTTTTAAACGAAGCAGGCCGTACGCGACGTGCCAAAACTTGAACACGCGTTTGTGAGCCCGCTCAACATCAAGGAGGAGGAATCGACAAATGCAGTTAGTTCAAAAAGGCTTGATGATTGCCGCCGCCGGGACGTTGGCAGCTATGCTGGCCGCGCCTGCTTTTGCTGGCGATGTTACTCCGGACCGATTGGTAAATAGTGAAGCAGAACCGCAAAACTGGCTCAACCACCATGGTAACTATGAGACCCATCGGTATTCGGGATTGAAGCAAATCAATACGAAAAACGTTAAGAATCTCAAAGTGGCTTTTACCTATGCCATGGGGGACAACCACGGAGGAGGTAAAGATCCTGTCAAGTTTAGACTTGCAGGGCTTGAGGGCACGCCAATTGCCGAAGACGGCTTCCTCTATCTCACCACTGGCTGGGGACGCGTAACCAAACTCGACGTCCGCGGTGGCACGCCCAAGTATGTCTGGGATTCGGATCCGGAAGCTGATCGCGACTGGGCCCCGAGCGTGACCTGCTGTGGCATTAACAATCGCGGCGTTGCACTTCATGGCGACATGGTTCTGGCACCTGTCATCGACGGCCGTATCCGCGCCCTGTCGAAGGCCGACGGTAAGTTGATTTGGGAGACCCAAATTGCTGATCCTGGTATCGCCGAAGTAATCACGGGGGCCCCGTTGGTGGTCAACGATCTGGTCGTTACCGGAATGGCTGGCGCCGAGTTTGGTGTTCGTGGCTGGATTGCCGCGCTTGACGTCAAGACCGGCAAGGAAGTTTGGCGGACGCACACCATCCCTGCTCCTGGAGAGCCGGGCCACGAGACCTGGAAAGATGACATTGGGGCATGGAAAACCGGTGGCGGATCGACCTGGGTAACCGGTGCTTATGATCCCGAGCTGAACCTGATTTATTGGGGAACCGCCAATCCGGGCCCTGACTGGGATAGCGCGTATCGTCCTGGCGACAACCTCTGGACCGACAGCACGATCGCAGTTAAAGCGGACACGGGTGAGTTCGTGTGGGGCTTTCAGCATACGCCAAACGATCCATACGACTACGACTCCATAGCGGAGAAAACGCTGGTCGACACCAAGATTATGGGCAAAAACCGTCGCGCTGTTCTGCACGCCGACCGCAATGGTTACGCGTATGCATTGGATCGCGTGACTGGCGAGTTTATCTGGGGCACGCAGTTCGTGGATCATTTGAACTGGACCGATGGTCTGGACGAGAATGGTCGTCCGAACGCGTATGACCCAAATGTTGACGTCCAGCTCTACAATCCTGGCACGGCAGCGAATCGCGGTGAAACGACCAAGGTTGGCGAAAAAGGCACGATTGAGGGCAAACTTTGCCCAACCCATGCTGGTGGGAAGAACTGGCCGCCAACCGCCTACAGCCCGCAAACCAACTACTACTATATTCCGGTGATTGAGGGTTGCAACAAGGCGTTGACAGAGGTCGCGCCACCGAATTGGGATCCGTCCGTTCGGCAATGGTTCCTGGGCGGCTATCCGTATCAGGTCTTTGGTGATCCAGATCCGGAAGTGGCTCACCTGCCATTTGGCCGTTGGAGCGGCAGTGTGGCCGCGATCGATGTGGCAACCGGCAAGCTCGTGGGGAAATACCGTACTTTTCACCCGCAAATGGGCGGTCTTCTCGCGACTGCCGGTGGTCTAGTCTTTACCGGCAATCTTGAAGGCGTGGTGGTAGCACTCGATGCCAAGACCTTGAAGGAACTGTGGCGATTTGATGTCGGAGCCGGCATCACAGCCCCGCCGATGACTTTCGCCGCCGGCGGTAAGCAATATATTGCTATCGAAGTCGGTTATGGCGGCGCGGCGGAGCAGTGGCAGAATGACATCTTTCCTGAGATGTGGAAGTCCAAAACTCCGAACGTGCTGTACGTGTTCAGCCTATAACCGGGAATAGATGGATGTGGGTGGGTCGGCTGTTCGTGCCGGCCCACTTTTTTGCCCGATTTTTGAAATATGCTTCGCGAACGGACGGGTACCCTGTTTCAGCATGTTGGGCACGCGCCACCGCCGTGGAATCTACTGTTGTCACCATTAGATCGTTTGAGGTTGGTCGAATGAATATATCAGGACTTATCAGGATGCTGGGTTGCCTGGGGCTGTGTTTTGCTTTGTTTAGCTCGTTGGATACTGTTCCGTTCGGTGTTTCAAGTGCTGAGGCTGGAGCTGGGCCCGACGCGGTGAATCGGGATACTTCTGATGCCGCGGCCGAGACTGCACCGAAAAAAAGAAGCGGCCCTCCGCCGCTTGTCCATACCGAGTTTCTTGCAGTATGCGCCAGTTGTCATAAGCCTGACGGACGGGGTGGTCGAAGCTATGGTGGCTATGCGGCAAACCTGCACGAAACCGAGCTGGATTATGACGGCATCGTCGACATCATCCGCAATGGGTCAGATAAAGGCATGCCACCGTTTGAAGGTGTACTCGGCGCGAGGAACATTGATGCGGTAGCCACATATATTCTCGAGAATTTCAAGGGCAAGCCAGTGAGTGACGAACACCAGGAGCATTCCGGCAGATAACAGATTTCGGTTTCGATGTGTCAGGCGGGCGCTCAATCAATTGTTTGTGAATTCGCTTCCGCTATCTGCTCGCTAGTCATAGTTGCCTCTAGACGCTCCTTCCAGGTGATGACGTAGACTTCTCCTTCATTTACGGCACGCGTGAGCCACCTGTGTGCCTCTACAGGATCATTGTGGAGGCCGGCATTCAGGTAGATCATCTTCAAAACCATGCGGCCGCCACGGAATCCGAGTTCTTTGGACTGCCAGGCCCACTTATAAGCCTCAGAAAAATCGCCGGTCTTGCGACCTTCCAGATAGGCCTCCCGGGCGACCCTGTACATCGCACGCATGTCGCCATTTTCTGCCAGGCATAGGTCCCCTTCTGGTCCGGAAGGACACTGTGCCAAAGCAGCCAAAGCAATAGAGGCGGTCATTGCTATCACCGCAAATGACAGAAAATAGTGCGAGCGTTTCAACGAACACTCCTAATATCCAGCGGATTTCATAGCATAACGGATTATTATTTCGGTTCCTAACCCAGAGTCAAACGACGGGCATACCGTCATCCTGTGTTTTACGGCTTGAATTCTGACCCATGGAACATTGGGGTCCGGCCTGTATATTTGTACATCACGGTTCGGTCACCACTTTGCCACAGGCAGTGCGCATCATGGCCAAGTTACAGCTCGGCCGTGACTTGAGCGAGAGTGACGTGTCGGACATCGTCGCTTTTCTCGAGACGTTGACAGGTGAAGTTCCCGAGAGCTTTGCGAACGCTCCGGTGTTGCCGTTTGCTCCGTTCACCAACTAGCGGTTGTTGCGACAACGAAGCCGATGGCTTCACAAAAAACCGGCCCCGCCAATCGGCGGGGCTGGTTTGATCGTCAGCTCCGGAAATCATGATCCGCTGTTCAAGCGTCTTTACGGGCCCACTCCTGGAATGCTTTGGAATCGCCGATGTACTCGCCGATGATAAATACCTGCGGAACTGGTTGAGCGTGCCTTATGCAACTTCGCTTCGAACGAGTCAAAGGCAACTATTTGACCCGCTTGCTTCTTGGGTAATTCCACTCAAAGTAGATGTCGTTGCGCCGCGCATTTATACGTACAAGGTAGAACCCTTCGATAATATGGGCGTAACGAACCGGTCCGAAATCAATCGTCTCAAAACCCAGCCGATGGCAAATATCCGCAACAATCGACTTGGCCTCAGAGTCGTTCCCGGCGAGGGGAATGGTAATAGGATGATTCACCAGGCCAGGATCGGCCATGGTGTCGGCGCTGAAGGTACTAAAGGCTTTTACGACCCTGGAACGGGGCGCGAGAGCCTGCATCCGTTCGGCATTGGAAACGTGGGTGGGATAGTCCGCCAGACCCTCCTCGGTTATCACGCGCGGGTTAACCGGATCGATAATAATTTTGCCGGACAGGTCGCCCAGACTGATCAGCACATTTTCCGCGACGCTCCAGGGCACTGCCAACAGAACGATGTCCGCCATTTGGGCAGCATTGGATGGTGTGGTTGCAGTGGCGCCATTCGATGTGGCAGCGACCAATGCCTGCACATCCTCGCGCTGTGGCGTACGCGAGCCGTAAACAACCGTATAGCCGATTGCTGCAAAGCGCGGCCCCAAAGCACTACCGACCGAGCCTGTTCCGATAACAGCAATAGTTTCTGCAAGTGCACTCGTGGGAGCTGCAAAGCCAAAACAAAACGCAAGAACAAGAGGGAGTATTCTGCGGTGGATCATGTTTGCTGACCTCATGTGATATGGGAGCGTGGAATTTGTTTATTGTCTGAAGGCGCGATTCTATCGAACTCGTTCGCTTGCATCGAATTCCCGGACGTGATCAACGCGAACCTGTGCACCAGCGTGAGCTGGTGCATTTTTCGTCAAGGACTTGTCTGGGGATAGATTGAGAACCCCGTTTATGCTTCCTATACCCCTTAATCGAAAAAGCCCCGCCAATTTGGCGGGGCTTTCCTTTTTGGTGCGCCTACTTGATTGGTTCAGCTGTCAAGCCAAACCTCACGCTGCCTTTCGTGCCCACTGCTCGAGTGCTTCGGAATCGCCGATGTACTCACCGTTGATGAATACCTGCGGAACCGTTTGCTGCCCGGTAAGCGCGCCGACGACTTTGCTGCGGATCTGGTGTTGCAGCGGCATTTCGACGTAGTCGTAACCAAGCTCGGTCAATGTGGCCTTTGCCTTGGCGCAAAAGCTGCAACCTTCACGAGTGAAGATCGCGACCTGATCCGGCTTTTTGGCTTGCGGGTTTATGAAGTTGAGCATCGTGTCGGCGTCGGATACTTCGAACGGATCACCTTCTTTCTCCGGTTCGATGAACTGCTTGACGATGACACCGTCCTTGACCAGCATCGAATAGCGCCAGGAGCGCTTGCCGAAACCGAGGTCGGACTTGTCGACAAGCATGCCGATCTGTTCAGTGAATTCACCGTTGCCATCGGGGATGAGTCGCACATTTTGCGACTCCTGGTCTTTGGCCCATTCGTTCATCACAAATGTATCGTTGACGGAAACACAGACGATCTCGTCGACGCCGTTGGCGAAAAACGCCGGCGCCAGTTCGTTGTAGCGCGGCAGGTGCGTCGAAGAGCAGGTCGGCGTGAACGCACCCGGCAATGAAAACACCACGACGGTCTTGCCAGCGAAGATGTCGCTGGTGGTCACAGTCTTCCATTCGTTGTTCTGGCGGATGCGAAACGAGACTTCCGGTACGCCACGGCCTTCATGATTTGTAAGTGACATTCTTGATCTCCTGATTGATGGGTAAATTTGTTAAACCAAAATCTGGTGGAATGGATTATCCGCAACCGCCGTTGATCAATCCAACGAGTTATTTTTGTGTTTCCAATCGAGGAAATCGATCATCAATTCCAGATCGCACCCATCGCTGGTTTAGGCGTGGCGTTTCCCGGCGGCTGGGTGGCAATCGGCCGTCGCGACCTGAGTTCGGCAGCGACGCTGCTTCAGTTCGGATGTTTGCGGGGAGGGGACAAAAGCCCGCAGAGGGGCGCGAGCCTCCTTCTGCGGTTGGGCCTGTCTTTCAGCGCGCCGCTAGCCGGCGCTGCTTTTTGCCTTTTTCTTTCGCTTGACTATCTTGACGGACTTCTTCTCAGCTCGTTTCCGAGCCGGTTCTTTTTCAGTGGCGGGTTGCTGCATTTTCGCCTCTGTGTTCGAAGCGCCTTCTGCTTGTGTGTCGAGCCTGAAACTGGCGAAACTGCCGGGCGCATCTTCCAGCACTTTCAGCCCTGCATCTCCGGGTTTGCGTGCCGGCACTTTTTCACCGCCAAACCGCGAGATCCAGTCGTGCCAGTCGTTCCACCAGGAGCCCGGGTGTTTCTCGGCGGTCTCCAGCCAGGCCTCGGGGTCATCAACAAGCGTAGTGTTGGTCCAGTACCAGTACTTGTTGGCTTTTGGCGGATTGACAATGCCGGCAATATGACCGGATCCGCCGAGCACGAATCTGACCGGCCCCTTGAATACCTTGGCGCCGGCGTAAGTCGACTTCCACGGCGCGATGTGATCTTCCAGCGTCGAGATAAAGTAGCTCGGTGTTTCGACTTGCGACAGGTCAATCGCTTCGCCTGCCAGTGAAATACCGTTGGGCTCGCGCAATTCGTTGCGGATGTACATATGGCGCAAATAAAAGCTATGCATCCGCGCGGGCATACGAGTAGCGTCCGAATTCCAGTACAACAGGTCGAATGGCATCGGCTCGCGCCCAAGCAAATAGTTGTTGACCACGAATGACCACACCAGATCGTTGGCACGCAACATGTTGAAAGTCTGTGCCATGTCGGAACCTTCGAGGAAGCCGCGCTGCTCCATTTTCTTTTCCAGCTTGGCCAACACGTCCTCATCAACGAACACACCCAGCTCTCCGGGCTCCTCGAAATCGATCATGGTAGTGAAGAAGGTTGCGCTCTTGATCCGGTCACTCTGTCCGCGTGCTCTAAGCCACCCCAGTGCTGTCGCCGACAGGGTGCCACCGAGGCAGTAGCCGATCAGGTTGATGGATTCTTCGCCGGTGGCTTTCTCGATCGCGTCCATCGCCGCCAACGGGCCTTCGATAAGGTAATCATCGAAAGTCTTTTGGGCCAGTTTCTCATCGGGGTTGACCCATGAAATCACGAACACGGTAATGCCCTGGTCGACCGCCCATTTGATGAAAGAGTTGCTCTGGCGCAGGTCGAGAATGTAGTACTTGTTGATCCAGGGCGGCACGATCAATAGCGGCGTTTTGTACACCTGCGGCGTGGTCGGCTCGTACTGGATCAGTTGCATCAGGTCCGTCTGGAACACGACCTTGCCTGGTGTGGTCGCCACGTTCTCGCCCATCGTGAACGCTTTATTGTCGACCATCTTGATTGCCAGTTTGCCCTGACCGCGATCGATGTCCTTGAGCATGTTATTCAAGCCGTCGAGCAAATTCTTGCCGCCGGACTCAATCGTCGTCTTCAGGACATCCGGATTGGTGAGCACAAAGTTGCTCGGCGCCAACGCGTCGACATATTGTTTGGTGAAGAACTGGACTTTGCGCGCCGTCTGCGGGTCGAGCCCGTCCACTTCGGCAACCGTATTCTGAACGTCCTCGGCAGCGACAAGGTAGGCTTGCCGGATGTAGTCGAACATCCAGTTATTCCACAAATCGCTGCGGAAACGCGGATCTGACTTTGTCTCTGGCGCTGGCGAGGTCGTCTCGCCGCCGGTCACTTGTTTGACCCAGGATTGCCAAAGCTCGAACTGGCTTTGCCACATCTTCATGCCTGCCTCGGCAAGCTTGTACGGATCGGACATCATCCGCGTTGCCAAATCCGCGAATGCCTTGTTAACACCGATCTCGTCAGGGTGTTCCTCGTGCAGTTTCTTGGCCTGGTGGGCAAGATGGGTCTTGACGATGTGATCGGAGCGCAAAGCAATTTCGGCAAGTGTTTGCGCTACGTTATTGGGTACGGGTGCTGCCGCTTTATTTGCAGCTTCGCTGTTTTTTGCTGGTTGATCTGCCATTTTCGTCTTCGCCGCTATAGTTAGTTGGCATGCCAGGCGCCGGCCCCAGAGGTGATCGGCACATGTCCCTGTTTCGGTGGAACTCGCAGGGAACTGATAAACAATGAATTTCCCCCGCAAGCCGTGGCTCGCAGTTGCTATTTTATTCCAATATGTGCGTGGCCGGCTCCTCGAAATGCTCCGCGGTGCCGGGCGAGGTGGTGTGTCGCGACCGCGTGTCAGGCGGTTATTACACTCCGTTAGGCATCAGTCCGGCGGGCGGGGCGTCCCGTAGCTCCGGAATTTGCCGATCACCGTATTCATCTCCCGGGTGGAAAGGATCTTCGGTTTTCCGATCTGCAGTGCACGCCAATATTGTTCGCAAAGCGCCTCGACTTCGACTGCCAATGACAGCGCCTTTTCGAGATTGGCGCCGGTGGCGATCATGCCGTGGTTGGCAAGCAGGCAGGCCTTGCGATCAGCCAATGCCGTCAGAGCGTTGTTCGACAGTTTCTGTGTGCCGAAGGTGGCATAAGGGGCGCAGCGGATGCTGTCGCCGCCGGCGACGGCAATCATGTAGTGAAATGCCGGAACATGCTTGCGAAGGCAGGACAAGGTTGTTGCAAAGCTGGAGTGAGTGTGGACCACTGCTGCAACGTCGCTTCGCTTGCGGTAGATATCATGGTGAAAGCGCCACTCTGATGAAGGTGCCCACTTTCCGCGCGGCGTTCCCGCCGCATTGACGAAAACGATGTCCGCCGGTTTGGTGTCCTCATAGCGACGTCCGGATGGCGTAATCAGAAAGCCGGCTTTGTAGCGCGCGCTGACGTTGCCGGACGTTCCCCGATTAATGCCCACCGCGTTCATCGCCAACGCGGTGCGGATGATGTCCCTGCGAAGTTGCTGCTCAGTCACCATCACTTGTCGGCGATGCAAGCAAGACCATCACGGGTCGCGGGTAACACGCCGGCTTCGGTAATGATGCCGGTAATCAGCTCGGCTGGCGTGACATCAAAGCCTGGATTTGCCACCGGCATGTCTTCGCTTGCAACGGCAACTCGGGACAATCGGCCATCGCCGTCCAAACCGTTCACGAAACGTATCTCGTCGCCGCTGCGCTCCTCGATGGGTATTTCACGGTAGGCATCATCGATGCTCCAGTCTATCGTCGGGCTGGGGACCGCTGCATAAAATGGAACTGCGTTCTGCTTTGCCGCCAATGCCTTGAGATAAGTGCCGATCTTGTTGCAGACGTAACCGTCGCGTGTCACGCGATCGGCGCCGACGATGACCACATCGACATGGCCTCTTTGCATCAGGTGTCCGCCGGCGTTGTCGGCAATGAGCGTGTATGGCACGCCGTGGGCGGACAACTCCCAGGCCGTGAGGAGCCCCTGACTGCGCGGACGCGTTTCGTCGACCCAGACGTGAACCTTTATGCCCTCATCATGTGCCAGGTAAATCGGCGCCAGTGCCGTACCGTAATCGACCGTGGCGAGCCAGCCTGCATTGCAATGTGTCAGCACGTTAACCGGCTCGCGATTTTTGGCGAGGTCACGAATAATCGGCAGGCCATGATTGCCGATTGAATGGTTCAGCTCGGTGTCCTCGTCGGCGATGCGCCCGGCTTCGGCCCAGGCGGCATCGACCCGAACCGTTGGCTGCAGTGGGCTGAGATGGCTGAACATGCGATCGAGAGACCAGCGCAGGTTTACCGCTGTCGGACGCGTCGCCTTGAGCATGTCGAACGCGGCTGCAAGCGCACTGTCGCTGGCATCCTGTCGTAACGCCAGAGCCAGTCCGTAGGCCGCGGCCGCACCAATGAGCGGAGCACCGCGCACCTGCATTGTCTTGATGGCGTGCGCTATCTCATCGCAGGTGCGCAAGGTCAACGTGCGAAACTCGAAGGGCAGACAGGTCTGGTCGATGATGCTGACACTGTCGCCGTCACGCCAGACACTTCGATAACTGACGTTGCCGACTTTCATGGGTTTGCCATTGCGCGCTATTCGGAGCGCACGAATCTGCGCACGCCGTCGTCGCCGCTGCCGAGGAACTCGAGTTCGGCCCGGTACCAGAGGTTGTGAATGTGTGCGATCGATTCACCCATGGCGAAGAAGAGTTGATGGGTGTCGAGCTTGCGGCGAAACAGGACCGGCAGCAAGTCAGCCGCACAGGCCGGCGATTCGCAGGCACTGCGAACGTCCGCCAACCGATCTGCATGATGCTGGTGCAACATGCTCACTCGGGTATGTGCGCCCCTGAATGGCAGTCCATGCGAAGGTAGCACCAGGGTATCAACAGGTAGTTCGGTGAACCGGTCAATCGATCGCAAAAACAGTTTCAGTGGATCGCCCAGCGGTTCAAACGGCCAGACGCTGACGTTGGTACTGATCTTGGGCAGCAACATGTCTCCTGAAATGAGCACGCCCAGTGAGGCGCAGTACAGCGCCGAGTGCTCTGGCGCATGTCCATAACCGGTAATCACGCGCCAGGTATTGCCGCCGATGTGGATTTCGTCGCCGTCGAGCACGCGAATGTACTGATAGGGTGGCTCGGAGATGATGCGGCGATAGCCGTTACCGCGTCCGTCGATGGCTGCGCTGCGTTCGGCATCGAGTCCATGTTGGCGGAATAGCGCGGCGACTGCTTGTGCGGTGTTGCCGGCCTTGTCGTTGTAATTGGTGTGGGCGGACAGATACTCCGACTCGCTGGTCCACATCGGTACGTTGAATCGCCGCGTCAACCAACCGGCGTTGCCGATGTGGTCGGGATGGTAGTGGGTGACGATGATGCGGTTCAGAGAACCGGCGATATCTGGAGCCGACAGGACACGATCCCAATTCTGTCGGGTTTCGTCGTCCGACAGCCCGGTGTCGACCGCGGTCCAGTGCTCGCCGTCGCGCAGCAGCCACAGATTGATGTGATCGAGCGCGAATGGCAGGCGCATGCGTAGCCAGAACACGCCGGTGGCGACCTCCCGCACGCTACCGGCCTCGGGCAGGTCAGGATACGGAAAGGACAGCGCCGCGGGCGCCTCAGCCGCCTGGTCGGGAGCAAATTTAGGCATTTTGTGGCGTCAAATGTTTAGTCACAGCGCTGCGGGGGAGGCATAATTGGGATTCTACTTGACGTTTACGTAAACTGCGCTGCAATTAAAGTGTGCCCCGATGGCTGATATTACTTTTACGATTACCGATCTGGCCCGGGAATTCGACCTGACCACCCGCGCCATTCGATTTTACGAAGACCAGGGCCTGCTGCGCCCGCAGCGGCTCGGCAGAAACCGTGTCTATACTAATCGGGACCGGGTGCGCCTGAAACTGACGCTGCGTGGCAAACGCCTCGGCCTGTCATTATCCGAGATCCGCGAACTGCTCGATATGTACGGCGCCGCCAAAGGCGGCCGTGGTCAACTCGAGCGCTTTCTTGAAGTCCTGCAAAAGCGACGCAGCGCCCTGGAACAGCAACGCGAGGATATCGAAGCTGTGCTGGGCGAGGTTTCCCGTTTCGAACAACAGTGTCGCGAACTGCTGGAAAAGAAACGCGGGGCGTCGAAAAAACGGACCGGCAACAAGAACTCGGAAGTAACAATTTGATTTAAATGATAAAAAATCGCTTATTTCAACCTTATTGACGTTTACGTAAACGTCAATTAGAGTCGCTTTTAGTGACTCGTATACGCGTTTGTGGCGGCTGCCTTGCATGCCACGGACAATGGGGGCTTGAGACATGAAACCTGGTGATTCTTTCCTGAAGGAGTTCCCTTCCCTGAATTTCGGCTTGGGAGAGGACATCGATATGTTGCGCCAAGCCGTGCGGGCGTTTGCATCGCAGCAGATCGCTCCGCAGGCCGCGGAGATCGACCGCTCGAACGAGTTTCCGGCCGGCTTGTGGCGCAAGTTCGGCGAGTTGGGACTGCTCGGTATTACCGTCGAAGAGGAGTACGGCGGCAGCGCCATGGGTTACCTGGCGCACATAGTTGCAGTGGAAGAGATCTCCCGCGCATCGGCTGCGGTGGGCTTGTCATACGGTGCGCATTCCAATCTGTGCGTCAATCAAATCCGCCGCAATGGCTCGGCCGAGCAGAAAGCCCGGTATCTGCCCAAGCTCATTTCCGGCGAGCATGTCGGTGCGCTTGCGATGAGCGAACCCAATGCCGGATCCGATGTAGTCAGCATGAAACTGCGTGCCGACAAGCGCGGTGACCGGTACTTACTCAACGGCAACAAGATGTGGATCACCAACGGACCGGACGCGGACGTGCTTGTGGTTTATGCCAAGACCGACAAGGATGCTGGACCCAAAGGCATCACCGCGTTCATCGTCGAGAAAGGGTTCAAGGGATTCTCCACAGCACAGAAGCTCGACAAGCTTGGAATGCGCGGCTCCAATACCTGTGAGCTGGTCTTCCGCGATTGCGAAATACCTGAGCAGAATGTGCTCGGCGAGGTGAATAAAGGTGTGCACGTGTTGATGAGCGGACTTGACTATGAGCGTGCGGTGCTCGCCGGTGGGCCGCTTGGCTTGATGCAAGCCTGCATGGACGTGGTCATTCCTTATGTGCACGATCGCGTGCAGTTTGGTCAGCCGATTGGCGAGTTTCAACTGATGCAGGGCAAACTGGCTGATATGTACACCACCATGAATGCCTGCAAGGCGTACGTCTATGCGGTCGGCCGTGCCTGCGACCGTGGCGAAACGACGCGCAAGGACGCGGCCGGTGCCGTGCTGTACGCGGCCGAAAAATCGACCTGGATGGCCGGTGAAGCGATCCAGGCGCTTGGCGGCATGGGATACATCAATGAAACGCCGACCGGCCGTCTTTGGCGTGATTCCAAGCTGTATGAGATCGGGGCGGGAACCTCCGAGATCCGCCGCTGGCTGATCGGTCGCGAACTCTTTTCCGAAACCAAGTGATCTCAGCGCCTCACCGCACAGGACGCTGAGGACACAGAGGAAGACAAAAGTAGTCACCACAAAGGCGCGAAGGCACAAAGTTACACGAAGAAAAGCACGACATGAACAGAATCAGGTTTCTTGGTGATTCTTGGTGTTCTTGGTGTCTTCGTGGTGGATTTCTCAGGTGTTTTCCTCAGCGTCCTCGGCAGTGAGAGTTTATGGTTTTAAGATGACAATTTCAGAAACGAAAACGCAGAATGACCTCGCATTCCTGATCGCACAGGGCATGCTCGATGGCTTCAACCGCCACTACCGGTTGTTTCGTGAAATCAGCCGGCATGGCAAGACGCTGTTTGAAAAAGGCGATTGGCATGAATTGCAACGCATCTCGCGCGAGCGCATCGCTTTTTACGACAAGCGCGTCATCGAGTGCGAAGAGTACCTGTGCCGACGGTACGAAATTAATTCACTCGACGACGCGATCTGGCAGCAAGTCAAGCTGCACTACATCGGGTTGCTCGCCAGCCACAAGCAACCGGAATTGGCCGAGACGTTTTTCAATTCGGTGAGCTGCCGCATGCTGCATCGCAGCTATTACCATAACGACTTCATTTTTGTGCGTCCGACGCTTTCTACCGAGCATATCGGATCGGACCCGCCGGTCTACCGCAGTTACTACCCGGCAAAGTTCGGTCTGCGCACCTCGATAAACCGGATGTTGCGCGACTTTGGGTTGCGCAATCCGTTCAGAAACCTCAACCGCGACCTGCGCCTGCTGTTAAGTGCACTGCGAGAAAAGCTACCGCGACCATTTCACCTGGAGGCCAATCACCAAATCCAGCTGCTGTCGTCTCTTTTCTTTCGTAACAAGGGCGCATACGTCATTGGCAAGATCATCAACGGTGACGCCGAGTATCCGTTTGCCATACCGATTCTGAGAAATGACGACGGTTCGGTGTACGTCGATACCGTGCTGCTGAGCACGGCGGAGCTTGAAATTCTGTTCGGCTTCTCGCGCGCGTATTTCCTGGTGGATATGGAAGTACCGTCGGGGTACGTGTCTTTTATCAACAGCTTGTTGCCGCGCAAGCCGGCCGCCGAGTTGTACACGATGTTAGGGTTGCAAAAGCACGGAAAGACACTCTTCTACCGCGATTTCCTGCATCACCTGCGCCATTCGAGCGATCAGTTCGTGGTCGCTCCGGGAATTCGCGGTCTGGTGATGCTGGTCTTCACCCTGCCGTCGTATCCGTACGTGTTCAAGGTCATCAAGGATGAGATCTCGCCTCCCAAGGAAATCACCCGGCAGCAGGTCAAGGACAAGTATTTGTTGGTCAAGCGTCATGATCGTGTCGGACGCATGGCAGATACGCTCGAGTACGCCGACGTCGCGTTGCCGAAGGAGCGCTTCGCACCGGAGTTGATCGAGGAACTGCGGGCACTGGCGCCGACCGTGATCGACGAAGACGGCGAAACGCTGTTAATTCATCATCTCTATGTCGAACGCAGAATGACACCGCTCAACATGTATCTTGACCAGACATCGCCATCCTTAATCGAGCGCGTTGTCGATGATTACGGCTTGGCAATCAAACAGCTTGCAGCGGCGAATATTTTTCCCGGAGACATGTTGTTCAAGAACTTCGGCGTGACCCGGCATGGCCGGGTGGTGTTCTATGACTATGACGAAATTGCCTACATGACAGAGTGCGATTTCCGCCGCATTCCCGAGCCGCGTACTCCCGAAGACGAAATGTCGGCGGAGCCCTGGTACCCGATCGGCCCGGGTGACGTGTTTCCGGAAGAGTTCGACGCTTTCCTTTTGAGTAATAAGACGGTGCGCGCGGGTTTCAACAAAAATCATGCTGACTTGCTCCGCCCGGAGTTCTGGAATGAGACCAAGTCACGCATTCTTGCCGGGCATGTTGAGGACGTGTTTCCGTATCCCGAGGCAATACGATTTCGTAACAGACCAGCGCGCGCAACGAGTCAGACGGCACAACGCCGTCAACCAGACAATCGTATACAGGGGTAAACCATGGCAAAGGATCCGATAGTAATTGTCTCCGCAGTCCGCACGCCGATGGGTGGATTGCAAGGTGTGCTGAAAGGATTTGCTGCGCCCGAGCTTGGCGCGAACGCAATCAGGGCGGCGGTCGAACGTGCGTCGTTACAACCGAAACAGATTGATGAAGTGATAATGGGTTGCGTACTGCCGGCCGGTCAGGGACAAGCGCCGGCTCGCCAGGCCTCGCTGGGCGCGGGCCTTCCTCTGGCCGTGGGTTGCACCACCATCAACAAAATGTGCGGTTCAGGCATGAAGGCGGCAATGCTGGCGCATGATCTACTGGTTGCCGGGACTAACGACGTCATGGTCGCGGGAGGCATGGAGAGCATGAGCAACGCACCGTACCTGTTACCGAAAGCACGCACCGGCTACCGCATGGGCCACCAGCAAGTACTCGATCACATGTTCTACGACGGACTGGAAGACGCCTACGACAGAGGCCGGCTGATGGGTACTTTTGCCGAGGATTGCGCAGAGAAATACGCCTTTACGCGCAAGGAACAGGACGCGTTCGCCATTAATTCTTTGCAGCGCGCGCAGGAGGCCAACAACAACGGCAGCTTTGCCTGGGAGACGATCCCGATTGCCATCAAGGCGGGCAAGGAAGAGCAGTTCGTCGAGCGCGACGAACAGCCTTTCAAGGCAAACTTCGAAAAGATCCCTTTGTTGAAACCGGCATTTCGCGAGAACGGCACCGTGACCGCAGCCAACTCGAGTTCAATTTCCGATGGCGCCGCGGCCTTGGTCATGATGCGCCGGTCAAGCGCCGAACAACTTGGCGCAAAACCGCTGGCGACCGTGATCGGCCATGCCACTCACGCACAGGAGCCGGGTTTGTTTACCACCGCGCCGGTTGGGGCGATCCGCAAGTTGTTCGACAAAACCGGTTGGAGTACCGGCATGGTCGACCTGTTCGAGGTCAACGAAGCGTTCGCAGTGGTGACGATGGCGGCGATGAAAGAGCATGCGATTGCGCATGACAAGGTGAACGTTCATGGCGGCGCCTGCGCACTCGGGCATCCGATTGGCGCGTCCGGTGCACGCATCATCGTCACGTTGCTCGGCGCGTTGCGCACACGCGGCGCTCGCCGCGGTGTCGCGTCGCTGTGTATCGGCGGCGGGGAGGCCACTGCCATGGCAATCGAAATGGTATGACAGCTTGTCGCAAAAGCTGCTGCGCCGTTTCTTTTTGTCAGCCGATTACGATCTCGCCCGCTCGCTTAGTCGTTACATACCTGATTGGAGGGCGTAATGGCTGAGCCAGTTATCAAAAAACCGCTTAGAAAAAAGCCGATCGAGTTCTATTTCGATTTCTCGTCGCCATACGGTTACTTCGCGGCGACGCGGATTGGCGCGATTGCGAGGGAACACGGCCGCGAGATACTGTGGAAACCGTACCTGCTGGGCGCCGTTTTCAAAGTGACCGGTGGTGCTCCGGTGCCAAGCATCCCGCTCAAGGGGGACTATCACAAGCGCGACATGGAACGCGTCTCACGGCTGTGGCAGATTCCGTACAAACAACCTTCCAGATTCCCGGTCGGCGGACAGGCGCCGAGCCGTATCGTCTACTGGTTGCAGGAACACCATCCGGACAAGCAGGAGAAGGCCGTACTCGCGTTGTTCCACGCCTACTTCGTCGAGGACCATGACATCTCCACCCCGGAAATTGCTGCCGACATAGTCGCGTCGCTGCACCTGAATGTCGAGGAGCTTCTGGCTGCGACGCAAGCACCGGAAATGAAAGCACGGCTCAAGCAAGAGTGCGAGGCAGCCATAAAGAAAGGCGTGTTCGGTTCGCCGTTCATCATCGTCGATGGCGAACCTTTCTGGGGCGCTGACAGACTGGAGCATGTCGAAAAATGGCTCGAAACCGGCGGATTCTGAGAGGAGCGAAATGGAACTGAAGAAAAGCTGCAAACAACTGGTTGCCGAGGCCAACGAGACGATTCGCACAATTCCCTTGCAGGAAGCGATCAAGCGACACGGCGATCCCGACCTTGTTTTTGTCGATATACGCGACGTTCGCGAGCTGCAACGAGAAGGCATGATTCCCGGAGCGGTTCACGCGCCGCGCGGAATGCTCGAATTCTGGGTCGATCCCGAAAGCCCCTACTACAAGGACGTTTTCGGCAGCGGTAAGGAGTTTTATTTCTACTGTGCATCGGCGTGGCGCTCGGCGCTGGCCACGCGGGCGGTGCAGGAAATGGGTCTCGAGCCGGTCGCTCATATCGAGGGCGGTTTCAGCGCATGGAAGAAAGCGGGCGGACCGGTAGGCGAAAAACCCGCAAAGGCTGCCGCCAGGTAAGCCGGTTTCACCAGATGCCGGTTATTCAAACAAAACTGAATCAGCGCTCGGCCGAGTTCAAAACCAACTGCGACAGCATGAGCGGTCTGGTCGCGGACTTGCGCGACAAGTTCGCGATCGTGAGCGAGGGCGGAACCGAAACGGCACGCGCCAGACACGAGGCGCGCGGCAAACTGCTGCCACGCGAACGCGTGCGCAAGCTGCTCGATATCGGTTCACCGTTCCTGGAGTTATCACAGCTTGCCGCCTGGAACATGTATGACAACGCTGTGCCCTCTGCGGGGATCATCACCGGCATTGGCCGTGTTTCCGGCCGTGAGTGCGTCATCATCGCCAACGATGCGACCGTCAAAGGCGGCACCTATTATCCGGTCACCGTCAAGAAACACCTGCGGGCACAGGAAATCGCCTGGCAAAACCGATTGCCGTGTATTTATCTGGTTGACTCGGGTGGTGGTAATTTGCCGAACCAGGACGATATCTTTGCCGACCGCGAACACTTCGGCCGCATATTCTTCAATCAGGCCAATATGTCGGCGGCCGGAATTCCGCAGATTGCCTGTGTGATGGGTTCGTGTACCGCTGGCGGCGCCTATGTGCCGGCCATGGCGGACGAGGCTGTCATTGTCAAGAATCAGGGCACCATCTTTCTCGGCGGCCCGCCACTGGTCAAGGCAGCAATCGGCGAAGTAGTGAGTGCCGAAGCATTGGGAGGCGCAGACGTTCATGCGCGCACCTCTGGCGTTGCTGACCATTACGCGCTGAACGACCAGCATGCGCTGCAGATGGTGCGGCGTATCGTTGCCCACCTCAATCTGCGCAAATCGGTTTCGCTCGAGCTGCAAACGCCTCGCGAACCGCTGTACGCGACCGATGAAATGCACGGAGTAATTCCCATTGACAGCCGCAAACCATACGACGTCAGAGAGGTGATCGCGCGCGTTGTCGACGGCAGCGAACTGGATGAATTCAAGCCGCTCTACGGAACCACCCTGGTGACCGGGTTTGCACACATCTTCG
>JBFKXV010000003.1:0-22712 GCA_041637935.1 Burkholderiales bacterium
GACGGCAATTGCGGTGTCCCTGCTGATCGGCATGGGCGCACTCGGAACGGCTATCGGATTCGGTATTCTGGGTGGACGCTTTCTCGAGGGTGCGGCGCGCCAGCCTGAAATGATTCCGACTCTGCAGGTGAAGATGTTCATCGTCGCCGGCTTGCTCGATGCGGTTACCATGATCGGGGTTGGTATCGCGCTCTACCTCCTGTTCGCCAATCCCTTCATCGGGATTATCAGCGGTAGTTAACTGAACTTTCCAGCTAAGCGCAGGAGACAAGCGTGAATATCAATGCAACCCTACTTGCCCAGGCGCTGTGGTTTGCGTTTTTCATCTGGATAACGATGAAATTCATCTGGCCGCCGCTGCAAAAGGCGATGCATGACAGGCAGAAGGAAATCGCTGATGGCCTTGCCGCCGCTGAGAAAGGCAGGCAAGAGCTGGAGATGGCCGCGCAGCGCGTTACAGAGGAACTGCAAAAAGCACGCGAGCAGGCCAGCGAGATCCTGGCGCAAGCGGAGAAACGTGCCGGCGAACTCGTCGAGGAAGCGAAGGATAATGCCAAGGCTGAAGGCGAGCGTATCGTCACCGCAGCGAAGGCGGAGATTGAGCAAGAAGTCAATCGTGCCAGAGAGCAACTGCGAACCCAGGTAGCCTCGCTCGCAGTCAGCGGTGCGGAGAAGATACTCAAACGCGAAATCGACTCCAGCGCACATGCGCAGTTACTGCAAGGCCTGGAAGCGGAGCTCAGGTAAAACGCCATGGCGGAACTTGCAACCATTGCCCGGCCTTATGCAGAGGCAGCGTTCACGCTGGCCAAGCAACGTGGCGAGCTCGCTGACTGGTCTGCCATGCTGTCACTCATGGTGAGCGTATACGGCGATCCTGTGTTCCAGTCGGCCATTGGCGCTCCGTCGGTAACCAATGACGATATCGAACGGCTTATGCTGGCAATATGCGGCGAGCGCATTGACGGCAACGCGCGCAATTTTATCCAGTTGCTGATCGAAAATGGCCGTTTGTCGACGATTCGCGAGGTGCACAAGCTGTACGAGCGGCTCAAGTCAGAAGACGAGGGCGTGGTTGATGCGCATATTGCATCTGCCTACCCGCTGCAAGACCAGCAGCTGGAGAAGATCGTAACGTTGCTGGCAAAGCGATATAGCAAGAAAATCAGCCCGACTGTCAATGTCGACGAAGATTTGATTGGCGGAATCAAAGTACAAGTAGGCGACAAGGTATGGGACGCCTCGGTGCGCGGCCGACTGCAAGAAATGGCCGTCGCCCTAACGAAATAGGAGCATCGATCCATGCAATTAAACCCCTCCGAGATCAGCGAACTGATCAAGAGCAAGATCGAGAACCTTGCTACCTCGGCCGAGGCAAAAACTCAGGGCACAGTCGTATCCGTGACCGATGGCATCTGCCGCATTCATGGTCTGTCGGACGTGATGCAAGGCGAAATGCTCGAGTTCCCCGGCAACACCTTTGGACTGGCACTGAATCTCGAACGTGACTCTGTCGGATCGGTGGTGCTCGGTGACTACACACACATCACTGAAGGCGACATCGTCAAGTGCACCGGGCGCATCCTTGCCGTGCCCGTCGGCCCGGAGCTGATCGGCCGGGTGGTCGATGCGTTGGGTCAGCCGATCGATGGTAAAGGCCCGATCAACGCCAAGCAAACAGACGTCATCGAAAAAGTCGCTCCCGGCGTCATCTGGCGTCAGTCAGTTTCGGAGCCGGTGCAAACGGGACTGAAATCGATCGACTCGATGGTACCGATCGGTCGCGGCCAGCGTGAACTCATTATTGGTGACCGCCAGACGGGCAAGACGGCAGTGGCGGTTGACACCATCATCAATCAGAAGGGCAAGGACCTGTTCTGTGTTTACGTCGCGATTGGACAAAAAGCGTCAACCGTCGTCAACGTGGTGCGCAAACTCGAAGAATTCGGCGCCATGGACTACACCATCGTTGTTGCAGCGACAGCCTCGGAATCGGCAGCAATGCAATACATCGCGGCTTACTCGGGCTGCACCATGGGCGAGTATTTCCGTGACCGCGGCCAGGACGCGCTGATTATTTATGACGACTTGACCAAACAAGCATGGGCTTATCGGCAAATCTCCCTGCTGCTGCGCCGTCCACCGGGGCGCGAAGCGTATCCGGGAGATGTGTTCTACCTTCATTCTCGTCTCCTCGAGCGTGCCGCGCGCGTCTCCCCCGCCTGGGTTGAGGAACACACCAATGGCGAAGTCAAAGGCAAGACCGGTTCGCTCACCGCGCTGCCGATCATCGAAACCCAGGCGGGTGACGTTTCGGCTTTTGTACCGACCAACGTGATTTCGATTACCGACGGTCAGATCTTCCTCGAGACTGATCTGTTCAACGCCGGTATCCGCCCGGCCATTAACGCCGGTGTGTCGGTGTCACGGGTTGGTGGTGCTGCTCAGACCAAGATCATGAAACGCAAGGACACCGGTGGTGGCGTTCGTCTGGCGCTTGCACAGTATCGGGAACTGGCGGCATTTGCACAATTCGCATCAGACCTTGACGAAGCGACGCGCCGGCAGCTCGAGCGCGGGCGCATGGTGACCGAACTGATGAAGCAAGCGCAATATCAGCCCCTTGAAGTGTGGCAAATGGCGCTGACTCTGTTCGCGGTGAACAGAGATGTATTCGATGATATTGACGTCAACAAGGCACTCGCCGCTGAGAAGTCCATGCGTGATTACATCAAGGGTAAGTACGCGGACCTCATCAAGCGCATCGACGAGCAGAAGAATCTCACCGAAGACGATGAAAAAGCATTGATGGAAGCGATCGCAGACTGGAAGGCGAACGGAACTTACTAACCAGCGCGGAAGAGCCGCGCTTAAAGGCTAGCAATGCCAGGCACTAAGGAAATACGAACCAAGATCAAGAGTGTTCAAAACACTCGCAAGATCACCAAGGCCATGGAAATGGTGGCGGCCTCGAAAATGCGCAAGGCGCAGGAACGCATGCGCGCCGCCCGTCCCTATGCGGAAAAGATTCGTAACGTTGCAGCGCACATATCGCACGCCAACCCCGAGTACCGCCACCCGTTTCTGGTGGAGCGCGACACTGTAAAACGTGTCGGCGTGGTCGTGGTGACCACTGACAAGGGCCTGTGTGGTGCACTCAATACCAACGTTTTGCGCATGGCTCTCGCGCAATATAAGCAATGGCAGGATGAAGGCGAGGAAATTGATGTATGTTGCATTGGCGGCAAAGGCCTGGGGTTCATGCAGCGCCTCGGTGCCAACATCATTTCCGAAGTCAGTGGTCTGGGTGATCGCCCGCGCCTCGAGCAAATCATTGGTGCAGTCAAAATCATGCTTGACGGTTATATAGAGGATCGCTTCGACCGTGTCGTCTTGTTCTATACAAAATTCATCAACACCATGAAGCAAGAACCGATGATGGAGCAGTTGCTGCCGATCAGCGGAGAGCGGCTTGGTGCCCCGGAGGGCTCGTGGGATTACATCTATGAACCGGAAGCCAAGAGCGTTCTCGATCAGGTCCTGACCCGCTATATCGAGGCGGTCATTTTCCAGTCGGTCGCCGAGAACATGTCATCAGAGCAGTCTGCCCGCATGGTGGCGATGAAGTCGGCGTCAGATAACGCTGCAACACTGATCGACGAACTGACGCTGATCTACAACAAATCGCGTCAGGCAGCTATTACCAAGGAACTTGCGGAGATCGTCGGCGGTGCGGCAGCAGTTTAGAAATGCAGCCCGGCGAACGAATATCAGATATTTGAACTGAACGGATAGATACAGCTATGTCACAAGCAATCGGAACAATCGTCCAGTGCATCGGCGCGGTGGTCGACATTGAATTTCCACGCGAACAAATGCCCCGCGTCTACGACGCATTGACGCTCCAGGCAGACAGCAGTGAAGGCGGCCTGGCAGAGAAGGGATTGACCTTCGAAGTCGAGCAGCAACTCGGCGACGGCGTCGTGCGTTGTATCGCGATGGGCTCCTCTGACGGCTTGCGTCGCGGCATGGAGGTTGTTTCCACCGGTGCACCTATTTCGGTTCCCGTTGGTCACGGCACGCTTGGCAGGATCATGGACGTACTCGGCCGGCCGATTGACGAGGCGGGACCGATCAATACCGAAGAGAAACGCTCCATTCACCAGCCATCTCCGGTGTTCGCAGACCTGTCGCCGTCGGTTGATCTGCTCGAAACCGGCATCAAAGTTATTGATCTGATCTGCCCCTTTGCCAAGGGCGGCAAGATCGGACTGTTTGGCGGCGCCGGCGTTGGCAAGACCGTGAACATGCTGGAGTTGATTAACAACATCGCCAAGCAGCACTCAGGCTTGTCGGTATTTGCCGGCGTCGGTGAGCGCACCCGCGAGGGCAATGACTTCTATCATGAAATGTCCGAAGCGGGCGTGATCAAGCTCGATAACATCGGCGAATCCAAAGTGTCGATGGTGTTCGGGCAGATGAATGAACCGCCGGGCAACCGTCTGCGGGTCGCGTTGTCCGGTTTGACCATGGCCGAAAAATTCCGCGATGAGGGCCGGGACATTCTGTTTTTTGTCGACAATATTTATCGCTTTACGCTGGCCGGAACCGAAGTGTCGGCGTTGCTCGGGCGGATGCCATCGGCGGTGGGATATCAGCCGACGTTGGCTGAAGAAATGGGCAAGCTGCAGGAGCGCATCGTATCGACCAAAGTAGGGTCGATCACCTCCATTCAGGCCGTATACGTTCCCGCCGACGACCTGACAGACCCGTCTCCGGCGACGACCTTCGGTCACCTTGACGCCACCGTTGTTCTGAGCCGTGACATTGCATCGCTGGGTATTTACCCGGCGGTAGATCCGCTCGACTCGACGTCGCGTCAGGTCGACCCGAACACCATCGGCGAAGAGCACTACAGCACTACGCGTGCCGTTCAGGCGACACTGCAGCGATACAAGGAGTTGCGTGACATTATCGCCATTCTCGGAATGGATGAGTTGTCTCCGGAAGACAAGTTGGCGGTGTCACGCGCGCGCAAGATCCAGCGTTTTCTGTCGCAGCCGTTCCACGTTGCAGAAGTGTTCACAGGGTCACCAGGCAAGTTTGTGTCGTTGAAAGACACCATCCGCGGCTTCAAGATGATCGTCAACGGCGAATGCGATCAACTGCCGGAGCAGGCGTTCTACATGGTCGGCGGCATCGAGGAAGCATTTGAAAAAGCGAAGACCTTGCAGTGAGCGGCTCAGGCAAAGACGCCGCTGGCCGGTTTAACATCACGCACTAGCCGAGGCAGTTATGGCAAACACGATACAAGTGGAAGTAGTTAGCGCCGAAGAGTCGGTTTTCTCCGGCGCGGCGACCTTCGTGGTTCTGCCAGGCGAGGCTGGCGAGCTCGGCATCTATCCGCGTCATACTCCTCTGATTACGCGGATCAAACCCGGCACGATACGAATCCAGCCAGAGGGCGGTGGTGAAGAACAGCTCATATTCGTCGCCGGCGGCATCCTCGAAGTCCAGCCGGCGTTGGTGACGGTGCTCGCCGATACGGCAATACGCGGTCATGACCTGGACGAAGCCAAAGCGATGGAGGCGCAAAAGCGTGCTGAAGAAGCGCTGCGAAGCGCCACCGACAAGCAGGAAATTGCAACCGTCGAAGGTGAGTTGGCGATGCTGGCGGCACAACTCGCGGCAATTCGCAAGTTGCGCCGACACTGATTACGCGTGGTTTGGGACAACTAAAGAGCAGCCACGCGGCTGCTCTTTGTTTTGTTGCTGGCTATCCGTCACAATTGCACATCGACTTCGCTGGCGCTTTCTGTCCGGCGGGAAACAAGCTGAATAATCAAACATCCGGAACGCAAGAAACGCGTTAATTGGGGCCATTATGAAATTCAATCAGACAACACTGCTCGCGACACTTCTGGTGCTCCTGCTGGGCGGCTGCTCATCTGGAGAAAAAGACACTGTCAAGATTGCGTTTATCGGTCCGCTGACCGGAGGCGTGTCAGCCAATGGCCTGGGCGGACGCAATTCGGCCGAGCTTGCGGTTCGACTGCAGAACGCAGATTCATCCAGCAAGTACGAATATGAATTGGTTGCTCTGGATGATGAATGCAAACCAAATATCGGCGTACAAGTGGCAACCAAGGTCGCAGCAGATAAAGACGTTATCGCCGGCGTCACCCATTATTGTTCTGCCGTCGCCATGGGTACCGTCGACGTCTATCACAAGTTCGGCTTGCCAATTGTGGTGTGGGGCGCGGTGCTGCCTGACATTACCTACAGCAACGACTACAAGGAAGTTCATCGCGTCAACGGAACGATGATCAACCAAAACGAAGTTGCGGCGGATTTCATGCTGCAACATGGCTTTAAGACGTGGGTCGTCATCCACGACACCACCGATTACGGTAAGGGCCACAATCGGTATTTCTCAAAGTTCCTGATCGCCAAGGGCGGACGGATCATTGGAACGTTTGGCGTCAGCTCGGATCAGCAGGATTTCAACGCCGAACTCACCAAGGTCAAGGAGCTTGATCCCGACGTGATTTTTTTTGGCGGACTCGCGCCGACCGGGGTGCGCCTGCGCTCGCAAATGGAAAAGCTCGGCATCAATGCCGTTTTCCAGGGCACCTCCGGAATCGTTTCGGATGCTTTCATCGAGGGTCTGGGACCATTGTCAGAAGGTGTACTGGCATTCCGTGAAGGTGCCCCGGTTGATAAATTGCCAGGCGGCGAAAGCTTCCTTGCTCAATATCAGCAACAAAATTTTGGGGAGCCGCCAGAAGCCTATGGCGCATTTGCTTATGCAGCAGCGAAGCTGATTATTGACGCGATCGAAAAAGTGGGTCCCGATCGCGCGCTCGTCATGCAGGAACTGAATGCGACGCGTGACCGCGATTCCATCGTCGGTTTGGTCACGTTTGACGACCACGGACAGAACACGGTCGCCCTGATTACCCGCTACGTCATTCAGGACGGTAAGTGGATGGTGTGGGAAGAAAGCGAATACGCGTCAGGCAAACGCAAATTGCCCAGAAGCTGACAGCCGCCGGCTGTACGCCATGGACCCCGGTTTCATTGCCCAGTATCTGCTGAACGGTATCGTGCTTGGCGTGATCTACGCCATGGTGGCGGTCGGGTTCACGCTGTTTTTCGGCGTCCTTGACGTCATCAAGTTCTCCCATGGCGACGTGGTGATGGCGGGCGCATTTACCGCCCTGGCGACCTATGCAGGCCTGGAATTATTCGGTCTCGGTTATGGAGCATTCGCTGCCATCATCATCACGCTGGCCGGAATCGTTGCCATGGCTTTACTCGGGGCGCTGTTGGCGAAATTACTGATTCTGCCGCTGCGTAACGCGCCGCCGCTCAACACGCTGTTGATCACGCTCATGTTCGGACTTGCGTTACGCGAGGCGGTGCGACTGTTCTATCCCAACGGGTCCAATCCGAAACCATTTCCGCAATTGCTGCCCGACTATTCACTCACACTGGGTAATCTCGAGCTGCGTCTTGACAGCGTGTTACTCATCATCGTCGGCTTGGGTGCGATCATCGGCGTTCAGTTGCTGATTGTGCGCAGCAGGATCGGCTTGGCGATCCGCGCAGTGGCGCAGGATCCGGAAACGGCACGTTTGATGGGTATTAATTTCGAACGCGTCGTACTGGCCACGTTTGGACTCGGCTCGGCGCTCGCCGCGCTGGCCGGCGTGACCAACGGTCTGTACTACAGCGAGGTGAACTTCGGCATGGGATTGCTGCTCGGTGTGATTGGCTTCAGTGCCGCCGTTGTCGGCGGTCTGGGCAGTTTGTACGGAGCGATTATCGGTGGTTTCCTGTTCGCCGCTCTGCAAACGATTGGTGCCGTCTGGTTCTCAGTCCCGGCATACAAGGATGTGTTCGCTTTTGCCTGCATTATTGCGCTGATGGCATGGAAGCCGACTGGCCTGCTTGCTGCGAAGTCCGCCGAACGAGTCTGAATCGATGCAGCCGATACGCCACAGTTACTGGCCAGTCGTACTAACCGCAGGTTTTTCAGCGGTGTTCGTGCTGCTGTTTCTCTACCTCGAAGAGCAATGGGAAATTGTGGTACTGGCAGTCGGTCTGATCGCGGCACTGTATTCAGCTGTGCGCTTCGGTCTGTTGGGGCAGATCGAAGCCGCCGCCTCTGAACACCCGCGCACGACCATCCTTGTTAACTTCGTCGCTGCCGCCCTGGTGATTGTGCTGCTCCGAGGTGAGCACTTCGCGTTGCTGATGCTGTCGACGGTGTTTCTCTTCGTCACGGTTTGTTTGGGTTTGACCGTCCAGTTTGGTTATGCCGGCATCGTCAATTTCGCCGGAATCGCGTTTTTTGGGATCGGCGCGTATACAACTGCTGTTCTGACGGCACATACTCCCGTGCCGCATCTGGCCGTGATCATCATTTCGGGCCTTGTCGCTGGCCTGATCGGTTCGGTGCTGATTTTGCCCATGCTCAGAACGCGTGGTCATTATGCGGCTCTGGTGACGATCGCATTTGGCATCCTGTTCCGCACTTTTCTCGAGGTCAGTGATGTCCTGGGCGGACCGCAAGGACTCAAAGTGCCGGGCATGCAATTGTTCGGCTGGTCGCTGAACGAGAACATTTCGCTGGGTCCATTGGGCACGGTCTCGTTTTATGCTGCTTATGCCGTCATCGCGCTGTTGCTGGCAGCGGGCGCCTACGTTCTGGTCAAGCGTCTGGAACGCTCCTGGATCGGATTGAACCTCGACGCGATACGTACCGATGAAACGGCAGCGGCGTCGTTCGGTATCGACGTACCTCGCTGGAAGATATTTGCCTTCACCGCCGGCAATTGTCTGGCGGGGGTCGCTGGCGGCGTCTACGCCATGATGTCCGGCTTTATCGCGCCCGCCAGTTTTAACTTTGGCGACTCGCTGTTGTTGGTGTCGATCGTCCTGCTCGGTGGCAGCGGCAATCCGCTTGGCGTTTTGCCGGCGGCATTGCTGGTTGTCGTACTGCCCGAGAAGCTGCAGATCATCCAGGAGTATCGGTTGTTGTTGTTTGCTGTGCTGGTGATCCTGATCTTGCGGTTCCGGCCAGATGGGTTGTTGCCGCGAAAAATGCGCGAGTATTACGCCGGTTGGGGTCGCACGTGAGCGAGCCAGTTCAGCGAGAATCGACTCCGAAACAACCGATTCCGAAAGAACCGATACTGGTGGTCGATCAATTGACGGTGCGATTCGGCGGCCTCGTAGCCCTGGATGGGTTGGATTTCGACCTGTGCGCCGGTGAGTTCGTCGGCCTGATCGGACCCAACGGTTCGGGCAAAACAACGTTCTTTAATGCGCTGACCGGTATTTATGCGCCGGCGTCTGGCAGCGTCGCGCTGTCTGGAACAGACATCACCGGTCTGCAGGCGCAGCAAATTTACGATAGCGGAATGACACGCACGTTCCAGCGTCTGCGGCTCGCCTCGACGCTGTCGGTTTTCGATAACCTGATGATCGGCAACCATCGCAATCTCGACCAGGACATCGTGACCAATCTGTTTGCCCGGCAACGCCTGCAACAACAGCTTGGCGAGAACATAGAAACTAGCCGTGTTCTGCTCGAACAGTTCAGCGCACCGTTGGCTTCGCGACTATTCGACCCGGTGTCACAGCTGCCGATGATCGACCGGCGTCGGGTCGAGGTGTGCCGGGCGCTGATCAGTCAACCGAAAATTTTGTTGCTCGATGAACCTTCGGCGGGAATGACGCATGAGGAAACACGTGCCTTGATGGACGACTTGCTGGCGTCACGAGAGCAAATGCCGGGGCTTGCCATCGTTTTGATCGAGCATGAAATGGGCGTGATCGAGCGCGTCACCGATCGCTGTGTGGTGCTCAACTACGGCCAGAAAATTGCCGAGGGCAGTTATCGCGATGTTGCCGACGACAGCCGGGTTCGCGCGGCCTACCTGGGCGAGGATTGAGCGATGAGGACCAATTGGTGAGACGCGGCCGATGAGTGAAGCGCTGGTAGTGGAGAATGTCGTCAGCGGATATGACCAGGCTGATGTGCTCACTGGCGTTTCATTGTCCGTTCCGGAAAGTCAGATCACCTGTTTGCTCGGTTCGAACGGTGCCGGCAAGACGACGCTGATCCGCGCCATTCTTGGCCTGACGCCGGCGCGCAGCGGGCGCATTCGCTTTGGTGATCACGATATCACTCATCAATCGACGCACCGCATCGCCAGTCTCGGCGTAACCTGTATTCCCGAAGGGCGCCGGGTATTTCCTCGGATGAGCGTTGCCGAAAATCTCAGGGTCGGCGCCTATACCGAGTCGAACCGCGCGGCAATCGACAAGCGGTTTGCCGAGGTGTTTGCCATTTTTCCGCGCCTCGAGGAGCGAGCCGATCAGTTAGCAGGCACCATGTCGGGCGGCGAGCAGGCCATGTTATCAATCGGCAGAGGGCTGATGAGCGCGCCCAAACTGCTGATTGTCGACGAGCCATCGTTGGGATTGTCGCCCCTGCTGGTGAAGGAAAACTTCAGGGTCATCAAGCGTATCAATGAACTCGGCGTTACAGTATTGTTGGTTGAGCAAAACGTCAGGCAGACGCTTGCCATCGCGCATCGCGGCTATGTGCTTGCCCAGGGGCGCATCGTCGCCGAAGGTGATGCGGCCCATTTGCGCGATAACGAGGAAGTGCGCGCGGCGTATTTCGGAAGCTGAATAGCAAGCAGAAACAGGACGGGAGGATGTCATGACCAAGCCACTGGATGCAGTGGATTTGACCAAGCAGATCGTGCGAATGAATACGATTAATCCGCCGGGTGACGAAGAAGTCTGCGCACGCTATCTCGGATCGTTACTCGAGTCAGCCGGCTTTAAAGTGGCGTATTACAAGCTGGCTGATAAGCGCGCCAGCCTGGTCGCACGGATTGGCGGCAACAGCGACAAAGCGCCGCTGTGCCTGACCGGCCACATCGATACCGTGCCGCTCGGTGCAGCGACGTGGAGCAAAGACCCATTTGCCGGCGAAACCGATGATGGCCGGTTGTATGGCCGCGGCACCAGCGACATGAAGTGCGGGGTCGCGGCATTTGTCGCGGCGACGCTGCCGCTGGCAGCCAGGCTCGAGCGTTCACCCGGGCTCGAGTTGGTGATCACTGCCGGGGAGGAAGTCGGTTGTGAAGGCGCGTTTGATCTGGTGCGTCAGCACGGCGCGCTCGACCGCGCCGGCGCCGTTGTCGTCGGTGAACCAACTTCCAATTATCCTTACGTCGGTCACAAAGGTGCGTTCTGGTTGTATGCCAAAACGCGCGGCGTGACTGCGCATGGATCGATGCCCGAGCGTGGCGACAATGCGGTCTACAAAGCAGCGCGGGCCATCACCGCGCTGGAGCGGTTTCAGTTCGAAAATCCGCCACACGATTTGATGGGTCAGGCAACACTGAACGTCGGCACCGTGCATGGCGGGCTGAACATAAACTCGGTGCCGGACGAAGCGATCATCGCCATTGACATCCGCAGCGTACCGACGTCGCGGCACAAGGACATCCGCCAGGCGCTGCAGCAGCAATTGGGGCCGGAGGTAGAACTGGACACGATTGTCGACTTGGATAGCGTCTACAGCGAACCGGATAATCAGTGGATCCAGCAGGTGTTTGACATTGCCAAGCCTTATGTCGGCACCCGCCCGGAGCCGAAAGTAGCGACCTTCTTCACCGATGCCGCGGCGTTGACACCGGCCTACGGCAATCCGCCCACGCTTATTCTCGGACCCGGTGAGCCGCATATGGCGCATCAGACTGACGAGTACTGTGTGATGGAGCGCGTCGAATCTTCGGTGAGCCTTTACCAACAAGTCATTGCCGACTGGTGCAAGATCTGACCGGAGCGATATCTGACTGGTGCAATGTTTGACTGGCGCTAACTCCGACCGAAGCGATGTCCGAATCAAACCGGACCTGACAAATCCGTGACAGAGCCAACCGATACCCACGCCGCTTCGCCTGAGGCGGCGCGCTACGAGGCGCTGCTTGATCCGGCAAGCGCCAAGCCGATCGAAACCAGAGGCGCGCTGAGCATCGTCGAAGGGCGATGCGACAACACGCCAGTCTGCCTTGCCGTGACTGACCGCTCCGTTGCGGGTGGCTCGTTCGGTGTTGATGAATGCGAGCTTCTGCGTGATTGGCTGCTGCGTTGTCATACCCGGCAAACACCGATGCTGCTGCTACTCGACTCCGGCGGAGCGCGGCTGACGTCAGGGCTGGCTGGTCTGGCTGCGTTTCGCCGCATGTATCGCGCCGCACTCGATCTGCGTCTTGCCAGCGTGCCGATGGTGGCATTTGTTGAGCGCGACTGCTTCGGCGGTGCCAGCATGCTGGCAATGCTGTGCATGGTCAGAGGTGCTTTGACTCGCGCACGGATCGGCATGTCGGGTCCGGCAATTATTGAAACGCTCGCCGGTAAGCAAGAACTCGATACCGCTGACCGTGACGCTGTGCGGGCTTTGTTCGGCGCGCCTGCGCGTGCCCGCGCCGGGTCAGTCGACATGGTGGTAGACGAGCATGCTTCGCGGCGCGATACGCTCGCGCAGCTGCTTAAACTGGCAGCTGACAAACCGACCGACATCTTTGCTCAGCACCAAAGACTCAAACAGCGTTTGCGCGACGCCGGTGTGGATGTCCCCGTGCCAACCCTGGACAGCGCGCTGGCGTTATTTCGTCGTCGAGTGCCGGTGGGAGCGGCCGACATATGGCAGCTCGCTGACGCCATTCTCGCGGCCACCAACACACAGACCGTGACTATTCGAGTGGATTGCCCCGGTCAGGCGGCAACGCGGCACGATGAATTATTGACTCTATCGGAATATGTTGCCCATCTGGCGCTTTGCCTGCGCATTGCCTCCAGCCGGGGCATTGAGCTGATCATGCGTGTCGAAGGAGAATCAGCAGGCGGTATCTATGTCGCGCTCGCTGCCGGCGTGGCGCGGGTCGATGCGGCGCCACAAGCTGTGTTGCGCGTACTGCCCGCAAAGGCTGTAGAAGTCGTATTGAAAAAACCGCCAGCGGACGAAACGCTCGCCGACGCCTTGCGAACCGGTGTGGTCGACTGTCTCGTAGCAGGGGCGCACGGCGGCACGCAAGGGCAATCTGCTTGAAACGTGGTGTTGATCGTTCATTATAAGTATCAGCAATCGGTGATCGACACGGTAACCACCGAATGAACCCAAAACAGATGCGATGAGCAATTTCAACATGTATCTGGAAGTCGCGCGGGCTGCTGCCGATGGCCCAGACCGCGTCGCTATTGAAACCGAAGACGGCGTCTTGTTCACCTATGGTGAACTGGACCGCACGGTCGCGCGCACCGTGATTGCTTTGTTCGAAGCTGGATTGCAACCGGGCGACCGCGTTGCAGCGCAAGTCCACAAAAGCGTTGCCTCATTGTTCGTCTACCTTGCCTGTTTGCGTGCGGGACTGGTCTACCTACCGCTCAATACGGCTTACCAGAGTAGCGAGCTTGATTACTTCTTGCGTGACGCCGAACCGGGCCTGATCCTGGTCGAGCCAGAAAATGCGGACGCGATTACAGCTTTGTCCAATGGCTCAGTGGGTGCGCCGGTGATGACGCTGGGCGAGATCGAGCAGCGCGGCCTTGCGAAGCGCGTGGCACGAGCGTCGGCGAAGTTTGACACGCGTCGTTGCAACGCCAGCGACCTGGCGGCAATTATCTATACCTCGGGTACCACCGGGCGCAGCAAAGGCGCGATGGTCACGCATCGCAACCTGGTGTCAAATGCACGTGCCCTGACACAGGTCTGGCAATTCAGCAGTGACGACGTGCTGTTGCACGCACTGCCCATTTTTCACGTGCATGGCTTGTTCGTTGCCAACCACTGCGCACTCACCAGTGGTGCAAGGATTCTGTGGAATAACCGTTTCAATGCGCAGGCGGTGGTTCGGCAACTGGAAACTGCTACCGTGTTCATGGGTGTGCCAACCTATTACACACGATTACTCGCTGAATCGGGTTTGTCGCGAGAAAGTTGTGAGGGCATGCGGATGTTCATCTCCGGCTCGGCGCCGTTGCTGGCGGAAACGCACAGCGAATTTGAACGGCGCACCGGGCATCGCATTCTCGAACGCTACGGAATGTCCGAAGCTGGCATGATCACCTCGAATCCGTATCACGGCGAGCGTCGCGCCGGCACCGTTGGCTTGCCGCTGCCGGGAATCGAAGTGCGCGTCGTCGACGAAGCCGACCAGGCGCTCGCCGAGGGACAGAAAGGCGCCATCCAGGTCAAAGGCGAAAACGTCTTCAGTGGTTATTGGCGCATGCCGGAGAAAACCAAACAGGAGTTCACAGACGATGGCTGGTTTCGCACAGGTGATATCGGCGTGTTCGATACCGACGGTTACCTGTCTATCGTCGGTCGCGCGAAGGATTTGATCATTACCGGCGGCTATAACGTGTATCCGAAAGAAATTGAACTGGCGCTCGATGAGCTGCCGCAGGTGGCCGAGTCGGCTGTCATCGGTGTGCCACACGATGACTTCGGCGAAGCGGTTACCGCCGTGGTGGTAGGCAAGCCGGGTGCCAAGGCTGATGAAGAAAAAATCATTGCCGCTTTGAAGTCAAAATTAGCGGGATACAAGGTTCCGAAGCGCGTTTATTTCGTCGATGCGCTACCGCGCAATGCGATGGGAAAGGTCCAGAAGAACCTGTTGCGCGAACGCTTCGGCTGATTTTGTCTGTCTGTTAGCCGGAGAAAATTGACCAAAGCATCCTCGCGGCGAGCACGAACAGAATAACGGCAAAAATCTTCTTCAGCCGTCCAACCGGCATGCTATGAGCGAGGCGTGCCCCGAGCGGAACGGTGACAAAGGTCCCTATAACAATGCCAATGAGTGCCGGCAGATAAACGTAACCAAGGCTCATCGGCGGCAGGTGTTGCTCGCCGAGGCCGGTGTAAGTGTAGGCCAGCGCGCCGGCCAGCGCGATCGGAAAACCCAGCGCCGCGGAGGTGCCGACCGCGTTGCGCATGTCAACATTGCACATCACCATCAGCGGAATACTGACTACGCCACCGCCGGCGCCAACCAGGCTGGAAATCACGCCAACCAGGCCCGATCCGGCGGCCATGCCGGCCGGCCCGGGCAGTCTTCTAGTTGGCTTGGGCTTCACATCGAGCAGCATCTGTGTCGCCGAGTAGGAGACGAAGATAACAAACACGATCGCCAACAGGCGCGCATCGAGCCAGTCGGCGAGAAATGCGCCAAGAATGGTGCCTACCACCAAGCCGGCGGCCGCGCGGCGGAAGATATCCCAGCGCACTGCGCCACGCAGATGGTGCGCGCGGATGCTGGACATCGAGGTGAATACGATCGTGGTCAGTGAAGTGCCGAGCGCGAGATGCAACGTTCGGTCAGCGGAAAAATCCTGAGCGGAATACATAAAGACCAGAAGCGGCACCAACAACATCCCGCCACCGATGCCCAACATACCGGCGAACAGACCAACAAACAGGCCCAGCAGCAGATAGGCAATCCACCACTCCAAGGTTCGCCCCTATGCCTCGACAAGTGACATGATGAATTTCCACTCGGCTTCACTGACAGGTGTAATCGACAAACGGTTACCGCGTCGCAGGACTTGCATCGAAACGAGTTCGGGATGCGCGCGCAACTCCTGAATACTGATCAGGCGCGTCTTTCTCACCAGAGTGACGTCGACATTGAACCAGCGCGGATTGCTGCGCGTTGCCTTTGCATCGTAATACTCGCTGTTGTCGTCAAACTGCGTTTCGTCAGGATATGCCGTCTTGGAGATTTTCATGATGCCAGCGATACCGGGCTGGGGACAGCTCGAGTGGTAAAACAGAACCAGATCACCGCGCTTCATGTCATCACGCATGAAGTTACGTGCCTGATAATTGCGTATGCCATCCCATGGCTCGGTCTTTCCTGGCCGTGAGGCAAGATCATCGACGCTGAATACGTCGGGCTCGGATTTCATCAGCCAATATCGCATCGTTTATAAGCACAAAAAAAAGCGGCATAGCCGCTTTGCTGGAGAGTAGAGGTTTCGCTCGTTGTGTTCTCCGTCGATGGGGAGCCCCCCGCGCATGCCGTCAGGTTGATATCCTGAACCATCTGGTTCAAGAGCGGCCACCTCCCGAACGCCTCAGGTACGTCCGCGTTGGACGTGCTCAATAGCGTTACTTAAGTCGGCGACCTGGAGTGATCACGTTGGTTCAGAGAAGCTACAACCTAAACGCACACCGCAGGGGACATAGGATTTCGGACGAAATGCCGCTTAGAACAGATCATCCTGAGCGGACAGTACCTCGTCGATCATCGCCCGCATTTCGGTTATTCTACGCCGCACCTCGCCGAGGTCAACGCCGTCAACACGCACTGACATCAGTTCATGCGCCATGTTCAAAGCCGCCATGATGGCGATGCGCTCCAAGCCGATGACTTTGCCGCCATCGCGGATTTCACGCATTTTTCCGTCCAGGTAAGAAACGGCCTTAAGTAGTTCCTGTTTTTCATCTTCGGTGCAAGCGACCCGGAATTGTCGGCCGAGTATGGTGACATCCATTCCAGGCGCTTCCCTGCTCATTTCGGCTCTTCCGGGATCTTCTCTAGAAGTGTTTCAAGACGGCCGGTGGCGGCGCTGATTTTGTCGCTCAGTCGCTGGTTCTCATTGCGTGCTGTTGCCAGTTGCTGTCGCAACTGTGAATTGTCTTTACGTAGCCGCTGGCACAGTAATGCCAGCTGTTGGACTTTCTCGTCGAGGCTGTTGATCTCAGCTTCCATGGGGACACTATATTTAAAAGTTCTGAAAAGTCAACTGCTAACGGAATGTATTGAATGTTATTTAGCATCTTTTGATACCGAACCATGCGACTTTAATGCCTGCTCTGAAAACTAGCTGGCGATGTACAATTTGCGCTGTTCCGAGGTGCTCTGGATAGGCCACTTATCCAGGGTTAAACGGGAAATCAGGTGAAGGTGACAAATTTTGCACCTTATTGGTGCGCTTAATTGTCGCTCAGTCCTGTGCTGCCCCCGCAACGGTAGGCGAGTGCGGGTGCGTCATTTCGGGGATCCTCCCACCTTTTAGGGATCTCCAGCCACTGCGAACGGCAGGCAGTTTCGGCCTGCGCCGCGGGAAGGCGACGCACCAAGACTCGCGAGCCCGGAGACCGGCCCGAGAACGAGGATGGAATTTCCGCGAGGGGCGGATAACCGGCCTGCCGAAGCTGGTCGTCCCGACCGCGAATTCCCTGACTTTCTGTGTACACGGCGGGTGTGTGCGAAACCGGGAGGCGAGTGTGTTCAGGACGGGCTTGGCAGTCTTCGCTGGCATCATCACTGTTGTTCTTGCTGGCAATACGTTTGCGCAGAGCGTTCAATTCAGCGGCGAAATCAGTACCGAAGATGTCGTGGTGACGGCAACTCGTTTTGAAGAGTTGGCGCGTGACCAGCCGATTGGTACGCAAATTTTCTCAGGCGAAGAAATCCGCGCTTCCGGTGTCGAGTCTCTGCCGCAGTTTCTGTCCCGTAGTGCCGGTATCTATACCCGAGACAACTTCGGCAGCCCCAATCAACAGATTGACATGCGTGGCTTCGGTATTGCCGGTGACCAGAACACGCTGATCATGGTAGATGGCCAGCGCATCAGCGAGAACGAACAGATCCCTGCGGATCTCGCCTCTATACCGTTGTCATCAATCGAGCGAATTGAAATTCTGAGAGGCAGCGGGGCGGTGCTCTACGGAGGTGGCGCATCCGCGGGCACGATCAACATCATTACTCGCGGCGCGACGCCGCATGCTCGAAGCGCCAGCGTCAAGGGCGGTTACGGCAGCTACGACACGCGGCTTTCGGCTGCCTCGGCGACAATTGCAAACGACCGCGTCGGGGCAACATTCAACCTCGGGCAGTTCGCGTCGGACAACTACCGGGACAACAATAACCTCGAGCAGGTGAATTTTCAGTCTGATTTGCGGTTGTTTGGCACGAATGGTCCGGTCTATTTGAAGATCAATATGGCTGACCAGGATCTGCGACTGCCGGGTTCCCGGACCGAGCAGGAACTCGTTACTAATCGTCGTGGCACCGATACACCCGAGGACTTCAGTACCCTGCGAACCAGCAGATTTAATCTGGGAACCGACCTTGCCTTTGAGCGCGTGCAGGCCGCTGCCAATCTCACCTACCGAAAGCGCGACGCCTTCGCCCTGAACCAGCCCGGCAGGATCGATATTGAAGGCAGCGACACCACATTTTCGCCCCGTCTGCGAATTCCCTTTTCGCTCGGTGTCGAGCACGATCTGGTGACCGGCATCGACCTTGATCAATGGAAGTACGCTACCAGTTCGGTCTTTCCCCCCTTCCCGGCCTCGGCCATCAGATCTGAACAGACGAACACCGGCTTCTATGTCAAGGACACGCTTGAGTTTGGTGTTGCTACCCGGATGAATCTGGGCGCGCGAGCGCAAAGGGTGGAAACGACGATCGAAGACGTTGGCGGTGCCGGCCCTGCCAGAGAGCAGAAACGCGATCTCGAGGCTTGGGAAGTTGCATTACGACAGCGATTGACCGGCACGATAGCCGTCTATGCAAAGACCGGCAAAAGCTTCCGTGTCGCCAACGTTGATGACAATCGATTCCTGGCAGATCCACTGGAACCCCAAACCTCGCGCGACTCCGAAATCGGTGTCGATGTCAGCACTCAGGCGGCATCGATTCGAGCGGCCGTATACCAGATGGATATCAAGAACGAAATTGCCTTTCTTCCGAGCGACGTGCTTCCCCCGTTCGGCGGCAACGTCAATCTTCCTCCGACCCTTCGCGAGGGCCTGGAACTGGACGCACAATGGCGCGTACACCGGGATGTAATTCTGTCGGGGCACTACACGTACACCGCCGCCAAGTACCAGCAGGGTACGTTCGGCGGCGTCGATGTGACCGGCAACACGATTCCTCTGGTGCCACGCCACCGTGCCGGGGTGACTGCGAGCATGTTGCCGTCGCCTCGCCTTCGCATTTCCGCTACGGTGACTTACGTCGGCGAACAGTACTATGACAATGACCAGAGCAATAGCTTTGGCCGGAAAATGCCGGACTATACCGTTACCGATTTCTCCGCCAGTTACGACATCGGGCGCTGGACGCTGGACGGGGTGGTGCGTAACGCGTTCAACGAGCTCTACTATTCGTATGCTATCCGCAGCACCACGGTGCCCACCTTCAATGCTTATCCTTCGGCGGAGCGCTCGGTGTTGCTGTCGGCGCGATACCGATTCTGAACGAGCCGCGATATTGTTCGATTTATCAGGCATATCAATACCAAACGGATCAGTGGCGGCGACTGATTCGGCACCATTGCCGTCGATCTGAAACCGGCTTATCTGATCGTTTTGTTTTTTGATGGCCTCTGCTAAGGTGCGCGCCATGCAGACAATGACCAGCACGCAGCTGTACTTGCGGCTCTTGCGCTATGTGCGTCCTTACGCATTTGTCTTTGGTGTGTCCATCCTCGGCATGCTGATCAGCGCGGCGACCGAGGTGGCATTGCCTGCGGCGGTGAAGCCGTTTCTCGACGGCACTTTTGTCGACAAGGATCCGCTGCTCATCAAATGGACCCCGATCGCCCTGATCCTGTTGTTCGTATTCCGCGGGATCGGCAGCTTCATGGGACAGTACGCCAGCGCCTGGGTCGGCAACAAGGTGGTGATGGATTTGCGTGACCAGATGTTCCGTCGCATGCTGGCGTTGCCACTCGGTTATTTCTACGACCAGACGACAGGCAATGTCATTTCACGTTTTACTTACGATGTTGCCCAGGTGACTGCGGCCGCGACGCAGGTTATCACCGTGTTGGTGAAGGATTCGCTGACCATTGTCGGGCTGTTTGCGTACTTGTTGTACGTCGACTGGAAACTCACACTGATCTCCTTGGCAATGATCCCGCCCATCGCGCTGGTGGTACGTTACTTCAACATTCGTTTGCGCAGAACCAGTCGCTCGACTCAGGCCGCGATGGGCGATCTCACTCATGTCGTCCAGGAGACCATCGACTGTAACAAAGTGGTGAAGATCTTCGGCGGCCAGGGCTACGAGACGCAACGCTTTTACGAAACCAGCAACGCCTTGCGCGGCTTCATGATGAAACAGACGACGGCAGCCGCGGCCAACGTGCCGATCGTACAGGTGCTTGCGGCGCTCGCTACCGCAGTGGTCGTGTACTACGTCACCGTGCAGGCGCAACACAACATGACCACCGTCGGTGGTTTCGTGTCATTTCTCGCCGCCATGCTGATGCTGACTGCGCCTCTGAAGCGGCTTACCGGAGTGGCCGAGCACCTGCAACGTGGTCTCGCTGCTGCCGAATCGGTGTTCGCGCTGATTGACGAAGAACCCGAAATCGATAGCGGCTCGGTCGAATTGCCGAGCGCGAAAGGCGAGTTGCGTTTTGAGCACGTCAGCTTCAAATATCCTGGCGCCAGCCGGCTGGCGCTGGCAGACGTCAATCTGAGCATCGCAGCGGGCGAAACGGTGGCATTGGTAGGCTCGTCAGGCGGCGGCAAAACGACATTTGCCAACCTGGTGCCGCGGTTCTTCCACCCTGACTCGGGACGCATTCTGCTCGATGGCCACGACATCAGCACACTGGCGCTTGCGAGCTTGCGCCGCAACATTGCGCTGGTCAGTCAAGAGGTCGCGCTGTTCAATGACACCGTGGCGGCGAACATCGCCTATGGCGTCAACGCGGCGGCAAGCCGCGAGCAGATCATAGCGGCGGCCGAGGCGGCACACGCCATGGATTTCATTCGCGAAATGCCGCAGGGACTCGACACGCTGATCGGCGAAAAAGGCATGCGCCTTTCCGGGGGGCAGCGTCAGCGACTCGCGATCGCGCGGACCATACTGAAAGGCGCGGCCGTGGTGATCCTCGACGAGGCAACCTCGGCGCTCGACTCGGAATCGGAGAAGCACGTTCAGGCTGCTCTCGATTCATTGATGAAGGGCAGAACGACCATTGTCATCGCGCACCGCCTTTCAACGATCGAAAACGCGGACCGGATCGTCGTTCTCGACGAGGGGCGGATTGCCGAGATCGGCAGCCATGCCGAACTGCTGGCCAGCGGCGGTATTTATGCCCGCTTGCACCGGCTTCAGTTTGCCCTCGGCGCAAATGACGCAGCGATCAGCTGAGCGCCGGCTTCAGTCACACGGATGACCACCAGCCGTGTGTGTCTGCGCTTTATTATTGATCAAAAACCGAACAACGGCAGCCACTTTGCTGATAATAGCGTCGCCGAGTCTGTTGGCTTGTAGCAGGTTTGTTACAAACGGGTGGGACGGCAGACCGACAAAAATAGCTGAGGAGTTGCAATGGCGAACGATTCCGGGAAAAACATTTTTGAACTGTATGCGGAAGATCCGCAACATGCTGATCGTGTTGTATTCGGACGCGAGACGTATCCTGACCGGCGCGGATTCCTCAAAGGCGCGGGACTGGCAAGCATGGCTGCCCTGCTGGGCGGCGTGATTCCGTTTCATCGCGCGATGCCCGGTGGCTTGATTCCCGTGGCGCTGGCGGAACAGGCGTTTCGAATCGAGAACAAGGATGGTCTGGTCATCCTCAATGACCGCCCGGTTAACGCGGAATGCCCGCCCCATTTGCTCGATGACGAAGTAACGCCAACGGCACGCCACTTCGTTCGCAACAATGGTATTCCTCCGGTCAACGATGATGCAGCGAATTGGACGTTGCAGATCGATGGCGAAGTCAACGCTCCGATGACGTTCAGTATCGATGACCTGAAACGCAAGTTCGAGGTCGTCGAGTTGCAGTTGCAAATCGAATGCGGCGGCAACGGCCGCGCCTACTTCGATCCCAAGGCGAAAGGTAACCAGTGGACGCTGGGCGCGGTTGCCTGTTCGCAGTGGACCGGGGTGCGGCTGGCGGACGTTCTGAAAGCGGCTGGTGTCAACAGTCGTGCCGTGTACACCGCCCACTATTCGGCCGACACGCATCTGTCGGGTAACCCTGACAAGCATCCGATTTCGCGCGGTGTACCGATCAGCAAAGCGCTCAGTCCTTACAATTTGATCGCCTTTGAGCAGAACGGCGCACCAATCCACCCGATGAATGGCGCTCCGCTACGACTGGTGGTGCCGGGATGGCCCGGGTCGTGTTCGCAGAAATGGCTCACCCGAATTCAGATTCGCGACCGGGTCCACGATGGTGCCAAGATGACCGGCACTTCCTATCGCGTGCCGGCTTATCCGGTGGCGCCGGGACAGAAAGTACCGAAGAACGATTTCCGGATCATCGAATCGATGCCGGTCAAGTCGCTCATCACTTACCCGCAAAGTGGCGTTGAGCTGACCGGGTCGCGCGAATTGATGGTGCGGGGACATGCCTGGGCGGGTGACAACGCAGTCACGTCGCTGCATTTATCGATCGATTTTGGCGCAACCTGGATCGAGGCGGATCTGCGTGCACCGGCGAATCTGTATGCCTGGCAGCACTTCGGCGCCCGCCTGCGTCTTCCGGGCAAAGGCTATTACGAAGTGTGGGCCCGCGCCACTGACGATACCGGCAGGCAGCAACCCTTCGGCATCGCCTGGAACCCGAAAGGCTATCTGAACAACTCGATGCATCGCATTGCCGTAACGGTCGCTTGACCGCAGGGGATTCGGCTTTGA
>JBFKXV010000004.1:0-21951 GCA_041637935.1 Burkholderiales bacterium
CGGCCTCGATCCGCACTCGGCCTATCTTGACGAAGAAGCATTCAAGGAATTGCAGGTTGGCACACAGGGCGAATTCGGCGGCCTTGGCATCGAGGTCAGCATGGAAGACGGTTTCGTCAAGGTAGTTGCACCGATTGAAGATACCCCCGCCTGGAAAGCTGGCCTCAAGGCCGGTGACCTGATCATCAAGCTCGACGACACCAACGTGAAAGGCATGACGCTCAACGAAGCAGTCAAGTTGATGCGGGGCAAACCGAACACCGACATCACGCTGACCTACATCCGCAAGGGCTTATCGGAGCCAAAGGTGGTCACGATTACGCGGGCCATCATTCAGATCCAGAGCGTGAAATCGAAGCTGCTCGAACCGGGCTACGCGTATTTTCGCGTGACCCAGTTTCAGGAGCACACCGGCGAGAAACTTGGCGAAGCAATCGAAGAGCAGTTCAAGGCCAACAAAGGGCCAATGAAGGGTTTGATCCTGGATTTGCGCAATGATCCCGGTGGTCTGCTCAACTCAGCCGTTTCGGTGTCGGCGGCTTTCCTGCCGAAGGACAAGCTGGTTGTTTACACGGAAGGCCGGACCAGCGATGCACGCATGCGCCTGTACGCCCGGCCCGAGTACTACGCTCGCGGTGTCAGAGGTGACTATCTCGCCAATCTGCCGAAGGACGTGAAGACGCTGCCAATGGTGGTACTGGTCAACGGCGGCTCTGCCTCGGCCTCGGAAATTGTTGCCGGCGCGCTGCAGGATCACAAGCGGGCAATCGTGATGGGCACGCAAACATTCGGCAAGGGCTCGGTACAGACAATTTTGCCGTTGGGCAATGGCACTGCAATCAAGCTCACCACGGCGCGCTATTACACGCCGAATGGCCGCTCAATCCAGGCCAAGGGCATCACGCCAGATATCGTCGTCGAAGAAGCCACAGTCACGGCTGGGCAGGCGGGAGTACAAGTACGTGAAGCCGACCTGAGAAATCGCCTCGCAAACGAGCAAGGCAACCGGGTCGACCAGCCCGATCGAACGATTCCGGCGCCGGAAACGGGTGCCGCGGATGAGGAGGGTGCGGCGGTGGTCGACGATGACGACTATCAGCTGTCACAGGCGCTCAATCTGCTCAAGGGCCTGCAGATTATCGGCAGCAATCAGTCTGGCGATCCATCCTGATTATCACGGGCGCCGCAAGCGGCGCCCGTGTTGCCTGACCACGGATCGCGCCGCTGCTGGCTTCATGAAACAGAGCGAGCGCGTTGTTCCTCATGGACGATAAACAGCTCCTTCGTTATAGCCGTCACATCCTTCTTCCCGAGATCGGGATTGACGGTCAGCAAAAGCTGCTCAACTCACACGTGCTTCTGGTCGGCGCCGGCGGGCTCGGAGCACCGGCCAGTCTCTATCTTGCCGCCAGCGGTGTCGGCAAGCTCACCATCTGCGATCCGGACGATGTTGACCTGACCAATTTGCAGCGCCAGATTGTCCACTACACCGACTCGATCGGCCGCAAGAAAGTCGAATCGGCGCGAGATACGCTGGCGCGGATCAATCCCGAAATCAGTGTCGATATCGTCGCCGAGAGAGTTGCCGGTGAACGCCTCGAGGGCTTGGTCGAATCAGCCGATCTGGTCGTCGACGCAACCGATAATTTCACAACCCGCCATGCGATCAACCGGGCGTGTGTACGCTTCTCCCGGCCTTTGGTTTCTGGCGCCGCCATTCGGTTCGATGGACAGGTAAGTGTTTTCGATCTGCGCGATCAATCCAGCGCCTGTTATCACTGTTTGTTTCCCGAAACCGATGACCACGAGGAAATGCGCTGCGCAGTGATGGGTGTGTTTGCGCCGCTGGTCGGCATCGTCGGCTCGACACAGGCGGCCGAGGCGCTGAAAGTACTCGCCGGTACAGGAGAGAGCCTCAATGGCAAGCTATTGATGCTCGACGCGCTGTCGATGCAGTGGCGCAGCGTGCGACTGAAAAAAGACCCTGCCTGCCCGGTTTGCGCTGGCGGTGAAACGGCACAGCGGCCAATCCCCGCGTCCTGCGAAGCAGACTAGGCCAGCCGGCATTCACTTCATCACGCCATCGGTCTGAAAACAAACATCAGTTCAATTCGGTACTGGACTGATGCTGTGTCGGCCTAGTTGCGGCGATGTTCCACCCGCGTGCGGCCATTGGCGGCCGAAACGTAAACCAGCTCCTTGTCGCTGACTTCCTTGAGCCTCCAGGCTGATGAAAACCCAACCGGCATCATGCTCGGCAAGGTCGAAGACTCGACACGGGTATGCAGATACCCGTCGCGCACGAACCAGGCGCCGCTGGCATTGAAATAAAACACCAATCGGCCATTCTTGACTTCATGGCTGACACCACTCGGAACATAGAAGGTCGGGGGCACCGGCAGACGCAACTCACCGTTCCAGTTAACACGCCCGCCTGGCAGGAGTGTCGTCTGCGTCTCGACGATGACATCGTCCTGAGCTACGTCACGCGAGGCCCAGGTACCCAGCACGGCGGCCTGGTAGGCGTTATCGGTGGGAGCGCAAGCGCCTAACATCAACGCCAAGACGGTCAGAACCAGTGCCTTCATACTGCAGTCGTGATGCATTGCTCGTGTCAAAGTCAGATCAATACGGAGTCAGATCAATTCGCGTGATTGCACCGTCCAGTGCTGCATCGGGTCACGATTGAAACCGCTCTTGGCAAACTGATGCCAGCGGCCCACCACGAAGGCCAGCAGCAGATTCGCTTTGGCATCGACTTCGGTCGCATTGTCAATTTCCTTCTCCGTTATAGCAAAACGCAGGGCCTGCTTAAGCGTTGACTCAAGTCGATCATGCAGTTGGTTGATGCGCGCCTGCAGCCGCTCGTCCTCGTTAACCAGTGCATCACCGATCAACACCCGGGTCATGCCCGGGTTTTTCTGCGCAAAGCCCAGCAGCATCGATATGATCGCCTCGAGTTGCTTGCGCCCGCTTTGTTCCTCTCCGGAAATCTTGTTCACCAGACCAAACAAGGTCTGCTCAATGAACTCGATCAGCCCCTCGAACATCTGCGCCTTGCTGGCGAAATGCCGATACAGCGCAGCCTCGGACACGGACAGCCGCGCTGCCAATGCAGCGGTGGTGATTCTCTCTCCACGTGGATTCTCCAGCATCTCCGCAAGGGTCTGCAGGATTTGCAGCTTGCGCTCTCCGGATCTGGCTGCCATGAATCTCTCTGTACCGGTATCCGCCGAATAACTACTCGCTGGAACAATAGACCGGGAGCCAAGAAGCGCGTGGCAACAGCCCCTCAGCCCGCCAAATCGCACTTTATCACGTCGCAAGCCCGGCATAACTAGCTGATGTGGCGTGTCTAGCGACCCGAACACCAAGAACCTATCTCAGTCTGGTCAGACACCTCGGCAGACTGCGCAGGTGACGGATGCTGACATCGACCCAGGATGGCGATCGCGGCGTCGGGTCGATCCACACCGTGCCCATGCCGAGGCGCTTTGCGGTGCGCAGATTCTCGAGGCTGTCCTCGACCATGACGCAGCGTTTCGGGTGCAACCGGTGATCGTTGAGGAGTCGCAAGAATCCGCTTGCGTCAGGCTTGGGTCGAAAATTGGCCCGTTCAATACAAAAGATGTCATCGAACAAGTCGTCGATGCCGAGAACATTGAGCACCGCCCGCGAATAGTGAATCGGCGCGTTGGAAAAGACGATTTTTCTTCCCGGCAGGCGTCTTAACGTCCAGCGCAATTCGCGCCGCGCGACAACCATTTTCTCCAGATCAGGGAAATCATGCGTCTGCAGCAGGAAATGCATGGGATCGACACCGTGATGACGCATCAAACCGACCAGCGTCGCCCCGTAGCGTCGCCAGTATTCGATCCTGACACGATTGGCTTCGCCCCGATCGACCCCGAGATGGGTCTGCACGTAGTCCGTCATCGATTGATTCAGATGCGGGAAGATGTGAGGTTGGGCATCGTGCAATGTGTTGTCCAGATCAAAGATCCAGGTCTTGCGAAAGCGCGGCACAGATCACCTCACCGCCGTGGAGCTGGCATCGGGTCGATTAGATACCGGGGCAATTGGAAACCGGTGCAGTTGGATATCGGTGCAGTTGGATATCGGTGCAATTTGATATTGGTGCAATGGGTTATCCAGTCAAATCGCCGGGCCGCGATGAGGCCACGACCGGTTCGGGGCGCTGTTGCCAACGGGTCAGTGACTGCGAATCAAGGTGCCCACGCCCTGGTCGGTGAGCACCTCGAGCAACACCGCATTATCGACTCGGCCGTCAATGATATGTACCGCGTTTACGCCACTTCTGGCTGCGTCGAGCGCGGCGGCAATCTTTGGCAGCATGCCACCATGCAGCGTACCATCGGCGACCAACGCATCGACCTCACGCGGTGTCAGGCCCGTTAGCAACTGCCCGTCCTTGTCCAGTACGCCCGGCGTATTGGTCAGCAGAATCAGCTTTTCGGCGCGCAATACCACTGCCAGCTTGCCAGCAACCAGATCGGCATTGATGTTGTAGGCGTCGCCGTCAGGCCCGACGCCAATTGGCGCAACAACGGGTATGAACTCGCGGCTTTCGAGCAACGCGATCACTTCCGGATCAATCGATTCGATCTCGCCAACCTGGCCGATATCGAGCATTTCCCCGATTTGCTGATCATTTGAAACGCGTAATTTGCGGGCACGAATGAAGGCGCCATCTTTACCGGTCAAACCAATGGCACGCCCTCCGGCCTGGTTGATCAGATTGGCGATGTCTTTGTTGACGAGTCCGCCCAGCACCATTTCGACAACATCCATGGTTTCACGGTCGGTGACCCGCATGCCCTGGATGAACTCCCCTTTCTTGCCGACGCGACTGAGCATGTGGTCAATCTGCGGTCCGCCGCCGTGCACAACGACCGGGTTCATACCGACCAGCTTCAGCAAAACGATGTCGCGTGCGAACGAATGTTTCAACTGCTCGTCGGTCATGGCATTACCGCCATACTTGACGACGATGGTCTTGCCGTGAAAGCGGCGGATATAGGGCAACGCCTCGGCAAGGATCTGCGCTTTCTTGCGGGCGTCGTTGGCTGAAATAGTCATGACGGCAGGCTGCATTGCAGCGAATCGGTTGACCGGGGATTCTACCCGACGCAGCCAACAGGCCAACCAAAACAAAAAAAGGGCGGCCGCTGGCCGCCCCTTCTTGTACGCGTCTGGTCGACGCCCGATGCGTTTACTGGATTGACAGGGTCTTTGCCGAGGTTGCCGCTTTTTTCGGCAGTGTCAGCTCCAGCACGCCGTCAATGTACTTCGCCTCGGCGCCGGCCTCATCAACCTCCTGGGCTAGCGTGAACGCGCGGTAGGCTTTGCCGTAGCTGCGCTCAGTCCGGAGCACTTTCTCGCCTTCCTTTTGCTCACGCTGGTATTTCGTTTCGGCGCTGATCGCGACCTGGTTGCCGTCGATAGTGACGTGGATGTCTTCTTTCTTCACACCCGGCACATCGGCGTGAACGATGTACGCCTTGTCATTCTCGGCGACGTCCATGCGAATGTTGACCTTCGGCTGAGACTGTTCATCGAACGCGACTGGACGAACAAAAAAGCCTTTAAAAAGATCATCAAATGCCTCATCAAAGGGGCTGTAACGGGTCACATTTGCCATCATATATCTCCTTGTATCTGCCGGCCTGGCGGCCTTCCTGACGCTATATGGGTATGGCCCGGGCGGTTTCAAGTCCTTTCGGGACTGATTGACGCGGCACACCGTCTGGTCAACGCTTGCTGCCCAGGGGCCGGCCCCAAGCCGCTCGCGGCGCTGACACAGACCTAAGGAGGGCGCATCCGAGGCCGTATATTTGACGTATATTGGAAGCGGAACCAGACGGCGGCATCAGGGACGGCGCTGAACATTCACGCTCCTGGCGCGGACTGGCCCGAAATCAAGACCCTTAACTCGCGTAACAAAGGAGATTTGAATCATGGCATCGAAGAAAACGGCTCTTTCCCTGGCAATCGGCTCCGCTTTCATCGCGTCGATCGCGGCTGCCCCCATCGCAGGCGCTGCCGACAATCCCTTCCATATGGACTCGCTGAAGAGCGGCTACCAAGTCGCCGGTGTGACCAAAAATGAAGAAGCCAAGTGCGGCGAAGGCAAGTGCGGTGGCGCCGAGTCCGATAAAGGCTCCGAAGCCAAGTGCGGCGAAGCCAAGTGCGGAGGCAGCAAGTAAGCGCTTTAGAGATCTGCCAGTGATGCACGATTCGGCGCTACACGGTGCCGGCCTCGGTTTGCGGCGGGAATTGATTCCGGCGCTTACCGCAGGCAGGCCCGAGGTCATCAGTTTCTACGAAGTAGCGCCGGAAAACTGGATGGACATGGGGGGTGCAAAAGGCAAGGCCTTTCGGGCCTTGACCGAACGCACCCCCCTGGTTTGTCATGGCCTGTCGTTGTCACTTGGCGGACCGACGCCGCTCGACGAGGTTTTTCTGCGCAAGCTGAGAAGTTTCCTTGAGGCGCATCGAGTCCCGCTGTACACCGAACATCTTTCCTATTGCAGTGACGACGGCCACCTGTACGACTTGATGCCGATCCCGTTCACCGCGGAGGCGGTACGCTATGTTGCACAGCGTGTTCGTCAAACTCAGGAAATCCTGGAACGACGCATTGCCGTCGAAAATGCATCCTTCTACACCAAATCGCCGCTCGATGAGATGAGCGAACTCGAGTTCGTCACAGCGGTTATTGACGAAGCCGACTGCTGGCTGCATCTGGACGTGAATAACGTCTACGTAAACAGTGTCAACCATCGCTACGACCCGCGAGAGTTCCTCCGAGGTGTCCCCGCGGAGCGCGTCGTTTACATCCATATGGCCGGCCATTACCACGAAAGCGATGACCTGCTGGTGGATACGCACGGCGCTGCAGTCATCGATCCTGTCTGGGAGCTGCTCGATTTCACATACCAGCAGATCGGTGTTCACCCGACGCTACTCGAGCGCGATTTCAATATTCCCCCACTGGAGAATCTGGTCCCCGAGGTAGCACGCATCGCGTCGCTGCAGCAGCGCTACTTGCCAGACAGTGCTCAAAACCATGTCAGCACAGCAGCCAACTCCTGAGTTTCAGGACTACCAGCGCGCGTTCACACGCCACATTCGCGATCCCAAGCAGCATCCACGGCCTGCCGGCGTAACGGCACGGCGCATGAAGGTCTACAACGACCTGCTGTTCAATAACGTATTCAACCTGATCTCGTCCTGCTTTCCGGTCGCGCATAGTGTTCTGGGAAAACGCAAATGGCGGCAACTGGTGCGGGAATTCTTTGCGACACATCGTTGCCGCAGCCCGTATTTTCGTCAGGTGCCCGAAGAATTCCTGCAATTTATGCAGCAGCGTGATTCCGGTGGTCGCGAGCCCGATTTCCTGATCTATCTGCTGCACTACGAGTGGGTCGAACTGGCGCTGGACATCTCGACCAAAGAGATCGACGCGAATGCGATCGATCCGACCGGCGATCTTGTTGCAGGTCGTCCGGTTCTGACGCCTTCGCACATGCTGCTCTCCTATCCATACGCGGTACACCGCATCGGCAAGCGCTACCAACCGACGCCCGCGCAGCAGGAGCAGACCTATCTACTGGTGTTCCGTGACAGAGAAGACACAGTCCGCTTTGTCGTGCTGAACCCGGTGAGCGCCCGCCTGTTGGCGCTGATCGAGCCCGGCACTCTGACCGGCAACCAAGCGCTGGCGCAAGTGGTCGAGGAGCTACAGCATCCCGACCCGGCGGTTGCGCTGGCAGGTGGCCAGGCCATCCTGGAGGATCTCCGCAAAGCGGGTGCCTTCCTCGGCACGTTTCGCCCCGACCGCAATTCGCCAATCCAACCAGCCTGACATCGGCTGCCGGGACCGGCACGTACCGCACGGCGGGCGAAATCCCACAATTACAATACCCGCAAGGAGGAAACCAAGATTAAGGCCGGCAAACGCGCAGGCCTGGCGATTGCCACCAGTGCCGCCGCACTGTTTATCAGTGGCTGTGAAACCACCGCTGGCCAAAGTGCGCGGACCGAAGCAATAATCGCGTGTCAGGGTGCCAACGCCTGCAAAGGCTTGAGCGACTGCAAAACAGCCAACAGCGCGTGCGCTGGACAAAACCAATGTAAAGGCCAGGGGCTGGTCAGATTGAGCGCCGTCAAATGTTTCAAATTAACTGGGGCCGGAAGTTAACGACGTCAGTGATCTGATACCGACACCATTTTTCGCTGACCAAGCGTAATGCGTTTGCCCGTCAACTTGCCTAACGCTGCGATTACAGAATCTCGGTTCAGAACCAGACTCAGCAGCGCTCAAGAAGACGACGTCGATTAACTGGAATCCAATCATCACGCCAATGCGTACCAAAAATGTGCGAAATCGCACATTTTGTCTCCTGGCTTGCGTCTTCCGGCACAGGCTATTGGAGACTAACCGACATTGACCTCAAGGAGACATCAACAATGAACAAAGTTAGCAAAATCGCGGGCATGGCGATCGCCGCCAGTGCCGCAGCACTGTTTCTCAGCGGCTGTGAAACGACCGCCGGCCAGAGTCCGCGGACCGAAGCAAAAATTGCGTGTGACGGCGCCAACGCGTGCAAGGGTATGAGTGACTGCAAGACGGCCACCACCAATTGCGCCGGAATGAATGACTGCAAGGGCACGGGTTTCGTCAAGCTCTCCGCCGTCGCGTGCTCGAAAGTAACAGGGGCAGGACGCTAATCGTTCCCCTCGTTATTGATTAATGCTGTAAAGGTGGGCACGGCAGTTGGCGTGCCCGCCCGCTCAACTTGATATGCGATTTCAGAATCTCGGTTTCGGACTCGGGCTCAGGACCACTCACTACGAAGAGATCCTTGAGTCGCAGCCGCGCGTGGACTGGTTCGAGGCGCTCTCGGAAAACTATATGGTGCGCGGCGGCAAGCCGCTTTACTACCTGGAGCGAATACGCGCCGACTACCCGGTGGTGCTGCACGGTGTATCGCTTTCGATCGGCAGCACTGATCCGCTCGATCTCGAATACCTGAGAGCGCTCAAGACGCTGGCAGACCGGATCGAGCCTGCCTGGGTTTCCGACCACCTTTGCTGGACCGGTATGGCCCGGCAAAATATTCACGATTTGCTGCCTCTGCCGTATACCCCGGAAGCGGTTGATCATGTCGCCTCACGGATAGCGCGTGTTCAGGATTTCCTGCAACGCCCAATCCTGATTGAGAACGTTTCCAGCTACGTCACTTTCAATCAATCGGAAATGACCGAGTGGGAATTCATCAATGAGCTTGCCGAACGCACCGATTGCCTGCTGCTGCTCGACGTGAACAACGTGTACGTCAGTGGTTTCAACCATGGTTTCGATCCGCGCGAATTCATTGATGCGCTGCCGGCTCAGCGTATCCAGCAGATCCATCTGGCAGGACACAGCAACCGGGGCAGCCACATCATCGACACGCATGACGCGCCGATCATTGACGAGGTCTGGAAGCTTTACGGTTACACGATCGAGGCGCTGGGACCTGTCGCGACCATGATAGAACGCGACGATCATATTCCCGGCCTTGCAACGCTGGTCAGCGAACTCGATCAGGTCCGCAAAGTTGCAAAAGACGCCACACCAATGGCCGCCTCGGCATGACACGCCGATGAATTCACTCACCGAACTGCAAGACCGCTTTCAGGCGCACATTGTTCACAACGATGAAGCGGTGACCGGCGATATTGCCGGCCCGGATGACGCTTACCGGCAGGAGCGACTGCACATTTATTACAGCGCTTACCGGTTACGACTGATCGCTGCCCTGGCTGTCGACTATCCGGTGCTGAAAGCCTTTGTGGGTGAGCAGCGATTCGAGCAATTAGCGACTGCCTACATTGAGGCACGACCGTCGATGGTGCGCAATCTGCGCTGGTTCGGCGATTCCATGACCGGTTTTCTGCGAAATGACCAACGCTTCAGCAACGAGTCCATCCTTGCGGAGCTGGCCGAATTCGAATGGGCACAGGGGCTCGCGTTCGACGCGGCCGATGCGGCACAAGTGGGTTTCGACGAGCTCGCGTCGGTGCCGGCGGAACACTGGCCGCAATTGCGTTTTATTGCGCATCCGTCGCTGCAATTGGTGGCGTCGCAATGGAATGTGGTCGCTCTCTGGCACGCCCACCGCGACGGCGAGAATCTGCCCACTGCGTCATGCCAGGATCAGGCCGGGACCATTGCCGTGTGGCGCAAGAGTTACAAGACGTATTTCAGGTCGCTGGATGGTGACGAAGCCTTGCTCTGGCGCACCCTCGCCGCTGGCACCGCATTCGGTGAAGCATGCTCCCGATTGGCCACTCAGATGGGAATGGACGAAGCGAGCGCAGCGCAGCGCGCAGCGCAGTTGCTTCGCAGCTGGGTGGAAGAAGGCTGGATCCAGGGATTTGATATCGTCACTGACGACTAAACGCGGCAGGCAGTCAGTGATGGTGCTGCACCTTGCTACCGTCCAGGTTGCGCACCTCTACCTCGACAGCCAGCCCCGCGCGTTGGCCGCTCACATCTTCCACCAACAGTTCCAGCAAAATCTGCTCGCCCGCCTGCAACTGCCGTGGCAGGTCGAACAACATGACATGATAGCCGCCCGGCTTGAAGCTCACCGTTTTGCCCGCCGGAAGCTCGACTACCGACACGGCGCGCATGCGCATCACGCCGTCTTCCATGCTCATGCGGTGGGTTTCGGCAGTTTTGGTCAGCGCAGTCTGAACCCCGACCAGCCTGGCATCAGCACTCGATTCAATATCAAAATAAATGCCCGCGACTTTCTGGCCCGGCACCGTGGCACGTGTCCACGCGTCGCGAACGGTCACGTCACCGGCAAACGCAATCGTGACAAATAAGCCAAAAGCCGCACTACACAAGATTGCAATTCTGTTCATGGTCGAATCGATAAGAAGTTGATGTGCCGTTGGACAAACCAGGTGGCAAGGAAGTCCCGCGAGCGACGCATTGTTTCAAACCGTGGCGCGGCTGACAATGCTGTTTGGCGCGCACGACGGGTATAATCCGCGCCGTAGAACATGATGCTACGCGCACTGATCCTGTTAATCGCGACCTGCCTGCCGGTCCAAGCCCAGGTCCTCGACGAATATAGCTCGCTACCGAGTCTGTACTCGCGTGCTTTTCTGCTGGTCGATCTGCAAAGCGGTGCCGTCCTGGCGCAAAAGAATGCCGACGAGCGTATCGAGCCAGCCTCGCTCACCAAGCTGATGACCGCCTACCTGGTGTTCGAAGCCCTATATCAGAAGCGGCTCACGCTGCAACAGAAAGTGATCGTTTCAGAGAAAGCCTGGCGCGCATCCGGTGCACGCATGTTCCTCGAGCCGGACAGCGAAGTGAGCGTCGAAGACCTGCTCAAAGGCCTGATTGTTCAGTCCGGCAACGACGCAGCCATCGTGCTCGCCGAAACAGTCGGCGGCAGCGAGCAACAGTTCGCCGACATGATGAACCAGGCAGCACAACGGTTACAATTGTCAGACACCAGGTTCGTCAATGCGACCGGCCTGCCGCAAGCGCAGCATTACTCGACTGCCCGCGACCTGCTCCGGCTGGCAAGTCTCATCATTCAGAAATTTCCCGAGCACTTCACTTTGTACGGTCTGCGCGAATTCACCTATAACGGCATCGCTCAGTACAACCGCAACAAACTGCTCGGTCGAGACCCCCATGTCGACGGCATGAAGACCGGCTTCACGGAAAGTGCCGGCTTCTGCCTGCTGGCCACGGCACAGCGCGATGGCCGCCGTTTGATGTCGGTGGTGATTGGCGCCGGGTCTGACAATGACCGCACCTCGGAAAGCCAGAAGTTGCTCAATCTCGGATTCGAGCAATTCGAGACCCGCAAGCTATATAGCAAAGGTGAGGTGGTACACAAACTGCCGGTGTGGAAAGGCAGCGAAGAACAGTTAGCGGCAGGTTTCGCGCAAGACTTCTATGTCACCGTGCCGAGAGGCCGTTGGCGGGAGCTACAGGCACAACTGGAGAGCATGCAACCGTTGCTTGCTCCGGTCAGGGCCGGGCAAAGTATTGGTATGCTCAGGCTCACCTTCGCCGAGGCGCGGTACGGAGAATATCCTTTGGTGGCACTGAAATCGGTGAAAGTTGCAAACCTCATGGTGCGCGCCTGGCACAGTCTGATGCTTTTGCTCAACTGAACCGGTGGGCGCTAATTCTGATAAGGGCGATACTGATCACGGCGATACGGATCATGGCGCTACTGATCAGACCAATTCTGACAAGGGCGATACAGAACAGGTCGTTATGATTTATCTGAACGGCGAATTCATGCCGATCGAGAACGCGTTTATTCCGGTACTCGATCGGGGGTTCATATTCGGTGACGGCGTCTACGAGGTGATACCGGTCTATTCGCGCCAGCCTTTTCGCCTCGGCGAACACCTCAGGCGACTGCAGTCAAGCCTCGACAGCATCCGCCTGGCTAACCCGAACAACAACAGCGAATGGCGCAAACTGACCGAACGACTGATCGAACTCAATGAAACTGACGATCAGTCGTTATACCTACAGGTAACGCGTGGCGTTGCCAAACGCGACCACGCCTTTCCCCGAACAGTCACACCCACCGTGTTCATGATGAGCAACCCGCTGCTGCCCGCCGCAGCCAATCAGATCGAAAACGGAGTCGGCGCGATCACCGCCCCCGATAATCGTTGGTTGAGGTGCGATGTGAAAAGCACCGCCTTATTGCCAAATGTGCTGCTGCGCCAGCTTGCCGCCGACGCCGGCTGCGCGGAAACGTTGCTTTTGCGCGACGGCATGCTGACCGAAGGCTCAGCCAGCAACGCATTCGTGGTCAGTCAAGGCGTCATGCTGGCGCCGCCAAAATCGAACCTGATGCTGCCGGGCATTACCTACGACGTGGTGCTGGAACTGGCCCAGGCAAATGATGTCCCATTCAATGTGCGTAACATCAGCGAATCAGAGTTACGCAGCGCCGAGGAAATCTGGATCACATCGTCTAGCAAAGAGATCCTGCCGGTGACGACACTGGACGGCAGCGCCGTTGGCAGCGGTCGTCCGGGCCCGCAATTCCGGCGCATGCAACGGCTATATCAGGACCACAAGGCGCAACTCAGGCACACCGACACGGGGTAATTTGCAACCGGTGTAAGTCGCTACTAATGAATCAAGACCCGCCAAAACCGGACACCGCCGCCCAGCTGGGAGAGATCGCCTATCCAGTGGATTTTCCTATCAAGATCATGGGGCGGCGCGAGCCAGGCTTCGCGCGCGCAGTCGTCGACATCGTGCGCAAGCATGCGCCCGGCTTCGATGAAACGACGGTCGAGATGCGCCCCAGCAAGAAAAACACATACCTGAGTATTACGTGCACCATTGTTGCCACCTCGCGTGAGCAGCTCGACGAACTTTACCAGGAGCTGAATGACAATCCCGCTGTTGTCATGGTGTTATGAGAACTGGTGTTATGAAACCTGGTGTTGTGAGAAATGGTGTTATTAGGACTGGTGATATGAGAATGGGCGTGCCCGGCCCAATGGCTAAAAGCATCGAGTTGAATACGATGGCGCGAAATCCTGGCGCAGCAACGCCGCCCGCGGTACTGGTTCGCCGGCTGGGCGAAGTGGACTACGCGGCTACCTGGGAAAAGATGAAGCGTTTCACCGCCACGCGATCAGCCGACGATGCAGATCAGATCTGGTTGCTTCAGCATCCGCCGGTTTACACGCTCGGCGTGGCCGGGCGTCGGGCACACTTGCTGCGCTCAGACACACGCATTCCAGTGATCAAGACCGACCGCGGCGGCCAGATCACATATCATGGTCCGGGTCAGATCGTGGCATATGCGCTGGTGGATTTACGGCGGCTGGGTTGCGGCGTGCGACAGCTGGTTGGGCTGCTGGAACTTTCGGTGATTGACCTGCTGGCAGAATACGGCATCAAGGCCGACCGCCGCCAACAGGCGCCCGGCGTGTACGTCGGCGAAGCCAAGATCGCGGCACTTGGCCTGCGCATCCGTAACGGTTGCAGTTATCATGGACTCGCGTTGAATGTGGACATGGATCTTGTCCCCTTTACCGATATCGATCCGTGCGGCTATCCGGGGTTACGCGTGACTCAGCTGCGCGATCTCGGTATCGACGACGATATTGATACACTCGGCCGGAAATTGACTGCTTTGCTGCAATCGAATTTGTGGCCCGATCAACTGAGCGTTGATACGCCGGATAGGGAAAACCGATGAGCGACGATAATCTGCGTCAAACAGGTAGCGACAAAACGGCGCGCAACCCGATCAAGATCGTTCCGATCGAACCGCTCAAGAAGCCGCACTGGATCCGCGTCAAGTCGCCTTCAAGCCGCACCTTTTACGACGTCAAACGAATTCTGCGCGAGCACTCGCTGCATACCGTCTGCGAGGAGGCGTCATGCCCCAACATCGGTGAGTGTTTTGGTAAAGGCACGGCGACGTTCATGATTCTCGGTGACATGTGCACGCGGCGTTGCCCGTTCTGCGACGTCGCTCACGGTCGCCCCAAGCCGCCCGATGTCGAGGAGCCGGAGAATCTGGCGCGAACGATTGCCGCGATGAAGTTGAAGTATGTTGTCATTACCAGTGTCGATCGCGATGATCTTCGAGACGGCGGCGCCCGTCATTTTGCCGACTGCATCACGGCGGTCCGGGCGCATTCGCCGGCGACGCGCATCGAGATTCTCACCCCCGACTTTCGCGGGCGTCTCGAAGTGGCACTGGAAAAATTAACGATCAGTCCACCCGACGTGATGAACCACAACCTGGAGACAGTACCGCGTTTGTACAAGCAGGCCCGGCCGGGCGCTGACTACGCGCATTCGCTACAACTATTGAAAGACTTCAAGGTCCGCTTTCCGTCGATCCCGACCAAATCCGGCTTGATGGTCGGGCTCGGCGAAACCGACGACGAAATACTCGATGTAATGCGCGATCTGCGTGAACACGATGTCGACATGCTCACGGTAGGGCAGTATTTGCAGCCGACCAGAGGGCATTTGCCGGTTCTGCGCTACGTCGAACCGGCGCAATTCGAAGCGTTTGAGCGCGAAGCCCGGGATATGGGTTTCAAGCACGCCGCCTGCGGCCCATTGGTTCGTTCCTCGTACCACGCCGACCAGCAGGCCAACGACGCCCGCGTACGTTGATGGAGAACCCGCGGCTATAAAAACCTCTCACCGCGGAGTACGCGGAGGACGCTGAGACGAGTCTGAGAATTTCGATCGCGTGATGCGTTCGTCTCAAGCGGAGCAGTCCGTTAGCCGTCGCCCGGCATGCAGCAGGAATCTTGCGCTTACAGCTGCTTGAGAACTAGAGCCAATTGCGCGACAGCATCCGCCTGCTCACCCCGTCTGTCTATTAATACTCTGAAAGCTATCAGATGCCTTTACCGCATGTCCTCTGCGACCTCAGCGACCTTTGCGGTGAAAGTTTTTAGAGACGGTTGATCCCTACCCTTTTTGATAGCGCATGCTCAATGCGTTGTTCAAGGTCGACGAAGTCCGGCTCACCAAGGTACTTGCGGATGATGTTGCCTCGCGCGTCAACCAGAAAACTGGTCGGCGTGCCTGGCACGTCACCGAAAGCGCGGAATACGGCGCCGTCAACATCGAGCGCCACGTCAAACGGCAGCGGATGCCGTTTCAGATAGTCGAGCACGCGGTCCGGTGGATCATAAGGCATCGCCACCGCGACCGTCCGATAGCCTTGCAGACGATACTTTTCGAATATCTCGGCAAGCCTTGGCATTTCGCGAATGCACACGGCGCAGGTGGTGGCCCAGAAATTAACCAGCACAACGTCGCCGTTCAATGCGCCCAGGTGCAGCCGTTCCCCCTTGATGGTTGTAACCGCCACTGACGGTACCGGGCGCGGGCTGAATGGCCCGAGACGAACGGCAACAATCGCGACGATAACCGTCAGTGCGACCACAGTCGCGGCAATTAGCCCTCTGCGCAATGATGTTTCCTCCCTGTTCGACATTCTCGGCGCAAGCAGGCTGGCAACGCAACTGGAACCAGCGCGACGGTGGCAGCAGTGCAAACGAGCCGGCTAATCCGGGGTTCGTGCGCAAACCCGTCCGTCAAGGCCCGGCGACCATTCAGCCACTTGCTTGTTGCGCACTCAGATGTTCCGATTGGCTGGAAGTTCATCGCCATTTACGGCGCGATGCCGTGGTCGAAGATCGACGCTCGAATTCAAGCCGCTAGCAAACGGGTTAGTGGCGTCCAGGTCTGCCGATTTCGCGCCGACGCACCTTCCAATGCCGCAGTTGTGAACTCGGCATAGCTGGCGATAATTGCTTTTGCAGCGTCAAGCAGACTCTCCGGCGTGATCGATTGCAGGGCGATACCCGCTCTCGGGCTCTCGACCTGTGCCGCCATCCAGGTACCCGCCGTCGTGACAACAGGACAACCTTGCGCAAGCGCATCCAGCGTCACACCACTCACACGGTCGCGGAAGTCGGCGCGATCGTAGGGTTGCAGACAAATGCTGCCGGGGAACAACGCCGCATATTCCTGCGGCGCCAGCGTTCGGTCCACAATATCCAGGTACGCATAACCGATGCTGCGCAGGCGTTCTATGTCGCCAATCGTACCCGTGTCGTACTTGCCGAAATGCTCGGGCGAGATCTGCACCGTTATCGGGATACGTTCACCCCGGTCCGCTAACAGGGCCACCAGATCGACCACTTGCCGAAACCCTTTGTCGCGGCGTGCCGCTCCAGCATAAAGCAAGCGGCGGAACGCCAGCGTGCTATCTGGCGCCGCCGCAGGCGGCGCAGGGTAGGGTAACAAACTCACGTGCCGAAACCCTGCCCGCCGGAACAAATCCACCACGCTGGCAGTGGTGCCAAATACGACCAGGTTCGGCTGGCGCGCCGCCATCTTTTGCAGGAAACGTAACCGCTTGGGCGACTCGCGAAACCAGTGAAAATACAGGAACACCTTGTTTCGGGACAACTGGCCAGCCGCGACCAGGTCCAGCAGGATAAGGTCACTGCGCCGCGCAGTGGTGATGACGATCGGCTCGCCGCGTCGAACCAGGCGACGGTACAGGCCGAGTTGCTGAAACAGACGAATGCGTCGGCGAAAAAACGGATGTACCCGGCACTTCGGGCGAAAGTTGAGCGACTCTGCGCCTCTGGCGGCCCAGATATCCATCGGCGAGTCGGCCGCGCGGCACAAACTTGCCACCAGGCTGAAACAATGCCCGGCGAAGCTCTCGAGTGTTGGCTCGACAACCTGAATGCGTTGAGTCATGCAGCACTCGCCGGCGGACTTCCGGCCAGGGCAAGGAGGTTTTTGATCGACTGCATTACTGTGTCTGCGGTGAGCATCTGCAGACACACACTTTTGCTGCTCTCGTCGCGCGCGCAGCCTTCTTCCAGACAGGGTACGCAGGCGCCGAATCCCTGCACCAGCGCCACGTTGCCCACGCTCTGGGTGCCGCGCATCGACCAGGGTGATTCCTGCGCAGTACAGCCGCGCGGCCAAGGGCCCCATTTGACCGGATTGGATGGCCCGAATAGCGCAACGGTTGGCGCGCCAACAGCAGCAGCGAGATGAGTCGTTACCGTATCCGGCCCTACGTACAAACTTGCCCGCGAAAGCAACAACCCCAACTGACGAAAATCCAGTTTGCCCGCGAAATTAACTGGTGATGGCGACATGTTTGCCGCGAGGCGCGCAACGTAATCGAGTTCAGTTGGGTCCCCGCTGCCAGACAGGACAATACGGAATCCCCGGCGCGACAACGCTTCAGCAAGGGCACACCATTGCTCAGGCGCCCACATCTTGTATGTAAATTTTGGGTAAACGTGCAATACCGCGTAGCCGGTCGTCGCGTGTTCGGGTAGCAACGCGTCAATCGCTGACTCATCTTCTCGCGACCACGTGAATGGCATCTCGGAGCAGCGTGGCAACCCCAGCAAGTCGGCAAGCCAAAGATTCTGCACCACTGTGTGAATATTCCGGTTCTCGAACGGAACCGTCGCATTCATCAGAATACGCTTCCAAACATGCTTGGCACCGCCCGCCATCACGCCAATACGACGACGCCCGGCGAGCCAGGCGTAAATGCTTGGGCGATCGCTGGGTGAGGTCGAAAGCGCCAGATCGTAGCGGCGGCGCAACGGCGAGATGTGTCTCCACGCTTGGCGCAGCGACTGCCTTGGCGGCACCGATATGATCTTGCCGATATCGGGATTACCTGCGAGCACCCCTTCAGTTCCACGGAACACCAGCACGTCGACTCTGGCGCTAGGCCATGCTTGCTTCAATGAACGGATCAAGGGCGTGGCAAGAAGCACATCGCCGATACGCCGTGTGACAATGACCAGGATTTTGGCCGGCGCACCCGGCAAGGCAAACTGTGCGCTCACAGCAGTGTGTTGCGGCCGGTTGCTGTGAACACGCTCACCGCCGTCTTTCCAGTAATAGAGCTTTGGCGTAACGGTAGTAGGTTCCTTCGGCGGTGGATACAGCAAGCATGAAACCTTCCCGCCCATCGAGGAAGCCGCGGCGCAGTATGTAAGTCCGGAAAAACGCCCACAAACTCTTGAACACGGCGCGCGTCAGACTGGCCCGCTTGCCACTGTCGCGCATTTTGCGGGCCGACAGAGTCGAATACGAATTCATTTTTGCCAGCAACTCTTCGAGATCCTGGAACGTCTCGTGGCGTATCGGCTTGCTCAGTGTTTCGACCGTGCCCTCGACGATCACCCGCTCATGCACAATATCGTCACTAAACCGGCCAAGGCCACGCCGAAATAGCCGGACCACATAGTCTGGCCACCACCCGGAATGGCGCATATCGCGGCCGCAGAAGCTCGAAAGCCTGGGAATACGGAAACCTGCCGGCTCCACCGCAGTCGCAACTGCGCCCTGAATTTCTTCACGGAGTTCCGGCGTCACCCATTCGTCCGCATCGAGCGAGAAGATCCAATCACCGGTTGCGAGATCAAGCGCGCGGTTTTTCTGCGGCCCGAATCCCGGCCAATCCATTTCATATACGTGTTGCGTAAATCGTCGGCAGATGGAAACCGTATCGTCAGTACTGCCCGAATCGAGAACGATCAGCTCATCGGCCCACGATACCGACTCCAGGCAGCGGGCGATCGAAGCAGCCTCGTTTTTGGTGATGATGATGACCGAAATGCTCATTGGATTTCGAATGAATCAGCGATCCAGACGAGTCAGTACCCTTTAATCGCGCGTTTGATCCTGCGTCGCAGTTTGCTGAACCTGAAACGTTTTTCCAGGTCGAGGTCCTTGTCCCAGTTTGACTGCCGGCAAACCCCAAGATAATGCCTGGCCAACAGCTCGTCGGTCTCGCCGGCACGGCGCCAGAAATGATACTGCTCCTCATAATGGTAGCAGCGGAACAACGGCTCAACGGGAAGTAACGGAATACTGCGATAGGCAAGCAATGCCTCACCGTACCAGCGAAGCTCCCCTGGATGTTGCTGAATCGCATCAACGAAGTTCATCGCTTTTGGCCTCAGGTAATTCTCATCCAGATCACGCCAGACTTTGGCGCTCCACACTACCGGGACGGGCCCGAAATCCCATAGCGGCCCCTGCCTGCCGAACAGCGACATGATTTCCTTGCAGTCTCGCTCCCGGTCCGGGCCAATCTTGCCCAGTCTTGCGATGTCGGCAAAATGAAGAAGCTCTTTGGACTCGTGCATCACGGTGTAGGGCGTGCCATCAGCCGCCAGGAAATCTCGCTTGGCGAATGGCCGCAAAAAGTAACAGTCGCTGTCGAGACACAGGTAGTTATCAGCATATCCCAGGCGCCAGAACTCCGACTTGACGACCTGTTGCGCAAGGCCGCCTGAAAGATGGCCAAAAACGGTCGGATCCAACACCGGATTAGCCGAGATAATTTCGTCATCGTTCAGGATAATGCACGCCAACCCGGCGAGATGCTCTTCAAACAGGGAGCGGTCGGTAGACGGAACCGACACGTATAGCTGTAATCCGTCGCTATTGAAACGCTCGACGCTGCGCGCCATTTGGCTGGCGCGCAATACGTCATCGCGATACGACTTGCAAAACAGTACAAAGTTAGCCATTGACGTCATTTACTGCAGTCAATAACCAGAACAATCTGACCACCCGCCAACGCATGTTCCCTGCAGGTCACGAAGGAACTTTCTGCCTCGTCACCCAAGGGCTAAGGCGATTTTCTACCGCGGCCAGCCGTCGGCGATATCGCCAACGCTTGAAGATGCTGCGTGGCTGATTGCTGTGAGCCAGTGCCAGCCGATTCTCGACGCGTAAACGCGGCGGCGCGGCCGCACCTTCAATCCGCTCGGCGTACTGTTGCAGAATCGACAGGTTTGCATCGCGAACGTGTGGCATCCAGACTTGTGAACCATGTTTCGACAGAAAGTACTTTTTGTTGCGTTTGATCAGAAGTTTCTTTTCCTTGCTGTCCCTGCCAAAGGTCGCTCCGCCTTCGTGATATATGAACGTGTTCTCGGCGATTAACACGCCGTGACCGGAATCACGTACGCGCAGCGAGTAGTCAAAGTCTTCGTAATAACCCGGATTGTATGCCTCGTCGAATCCTCCCAAAGCCTGGTAAACGCTGCGGCGCAAACAAACGAAACAGAAATCCAGCCGGTATGCCGACAAACAAGATACATCCATGCCACCGGCATCGGCGAAACCTGCGCCGGTACGCATGACTTCGTCGACCGGCAACCCGCCGTTCATGAAAATCTGCTGCTCATTACCCGCTGCGTTGCTGACCGGCGCAACCAACCCTGCATCCGGATACGCCTGCATGACATCTACGAGCCGCGCGACCGTACCGGCCGGAACCAGAACATCGCTGCTGACAGGAAAAACGAATTCGCCCGTTGCCTGCGCCAGACCGGCATTCATTCCACCCGGGTATCCCGCGTTTTGCTCCAATCGCACCAGCTGCATATGCGGATAGATTTGCTGGGCGCGAACAAAGGCGTCGCGCTCGCTTGGCTCAGAACCATTGTCGACAACCACCAGCTGCCAGTTCTTGAATTGCGGGTCGTCGCTCAGACTCCTCAGGCATCGCGCTGTTGTCTCGGCGAACCTGTTATAGCCTAGCACCACCATGCTCACCGACTGGCCGCCGCGATCAGCCATTTTCTGTCCTGCTTTCCGCAGCGCTCATCTCTGCGCAGATGCAATCACCACGCAACAAATGGTTGACGCGTTCGGCTTTGTTCGCATATTCGCGCTGCTGCGAGGAGCTAAACATCCCGCTGCGCCTGTTAATGGCGACACTGCGCTCATCCATCAGCGGAATGTCATGAAGGTACTGTTCGCTTCCCATGAATTGCATGTCAGTCGAATCACACCAAAGGCGATCAACCGTCAGACCGGCGCGTGCAGCGACCAATTTCAGGCTCTTGTGAGAATGCAAGAAAAAATGTCGCGGCGCATCGAGATTGACCCAATTTTCCCGGTACGTTTCAAAAGCCTCGGAACTCACTGTCGGAATGCGAACCAGAACGCGCCCTCTCGGCGCCAGCAAACGCCGCGCCTCTGTCAACGCGTTCAATTGGTTCGGCATATGTTCTAATGAGTGGTGAAATGTGATCAGGTCGAAGGCGCCCGTCATCTCCTCGAGGGGTCGCTGGTAAACCAGAATCTTGCCATCGACAATGATGTCCTCTTCTATAAAGGGGTCAAGACCGACCGCACCGGCGAGCCCCGCATCGCGAAGTTCCAGAACGTGTCCGCCAGAGCCCGCTCCTACGTCCAGTAATTTGTAATTCAGCCTGATTGCCATTTCACGATAGATGCGGAACACCGGATCGGGTGAAGAAAACAGACGCAAGAGCGCCATTGCCAGCCACGGCCCCGTAATAACCACCCTACGGCGC
>JBFKXV010000005.1:0-21295 GCA_041637935.1 Burkholderiales bacterium
GGAAACGTCGATGACATCGTCCTCAAAGCGGTGCGCAAGGAACCGGGTCAACGGTACGCGACGTGGGACGAGTTCGCGCACGAACTGGCCAAGGTGTTTGGCAAGCTCGAGCATGCCGACGATACTGTGCCAGACGCCGAGAAGTTCAGTACGTTACGGCGCCTGGAATTCTTCGAAAAGTTTACCGACGTCGATTTGTGGCAGGTGGTGCGCATCGCGGAGTGGGGCAGGTACGCGTCGGGGGAGCACATTATCCGCGAAAGTGAAGTTGGCGCTTCGTTCTTCGTGCTGGTGGGCGGCGAAGTCAAAGTGACCAAGCAAGGAAAGATCCTCAATATACTGAAGGCGGGCGAGTGTTTCGGCGAGATGTCCTACGTTGGAAGTCGCAAGCATCCGCGAACCGCCAGTGTGACTGCGGTTGACGCCGTCACCGTGGTCGAAGTGAAGCCGGACGCGCTGGCTCATGCCACCGAAACCTGCGTTCATGCTTTTGATGTGGCGTTTCTCGAGTTACTCGTTTCCCGGCTCGAGGCGGCCAACATACGCCTTTCCAGCTTGCTGCTGGATCGGCGCGCAAACATTTTCTGAATTCGATCAGCGTGTCCGTGCCCGCGGTGATCCGGCGCCTGCCACGGCCGTGATAACGGGTTTGCTGCAGCGGTGACACTGAGTATCCCTAGCGATGACTCAGCGCGCCTGCGGATGCATAATACAAAGTTATGCCAAACGATAACGAGATTGTGTTCGACCGGGATCTCGACGCACGTGGGCTCAACTGTCCGCTGCCAATCCTGCGTACCAAGAAGACCCTCAACGATATGAAGTCGGGCGAGATACTGCGAATCGTTGCCACCGACCCGGGTTCGGTGCGGGATTTCCAGGCGTTTTCCAGGCAAACGGGTAACGAACTGCTGGCGCATTCGTCTGACGCTGGCGAGTTCCGGTTTCTGTTAAGGAAGAAATAGCTTCATGCGAACCGTTACACGAGGTTTGGACAGATTCATTGTCGAATTCGACCGCGCCTTGAGAACGCTCACGGGTACGGCTGCGTCAACCGGTGAAACGCCGGGCCATGAACTGCCGGAAGCGCAATTGCCAGAAACGCAGCGGCGCCATGCAGCGGCGTTGATGCGCGTTAATCACACCGGCGAAATCTGCGCTCAGGCGCTGTACTCCGGTCAGGCACTGACGGCGCGAAGTGATGCCACCAGGCGGGTGTTACAGCGCGCCGGCGCGGAGGAAGCGCAACACCTCGCCTGGACCGCGGCGCGCGTCGAGAGCCTCGGCGGGCGACTGAGTGTCTTCAATCCGGCGTTCTATGCCGGCGCTTTCTTTGTTGGCGCCGTATCGGGCGCGGCGGGCGATCGTTGGAGCCTGGGATTTCTGGCCGAAACGGAGCGACAGGTCGAGGCACACCTTGACGATCATTTACTGAGCTTGCCTGCGACGGATCAAAAGAGCCATGCTGTTGTGGAAAGAATGAAGCAGGACGAGGCGCGTCACGCGTCCAGCGCGACTGCGCACGGGGCGGCCGAACTACCTCGAGCGGTGAAGCGAATCATGAAGCTCGCGGCGCGCGCCATGACGTTCACCACTTATCGACTGTGACAACTCTCTCAGGTCTTGGTGGTCGTGGCGCGTTGCGGCTGCGCAGCGGCGGTGTCGTCAACGATCTCGAAATCATGCGTGATCTGCGCCGATTTGCCGAGCATGATCGAGGCGGAGCAGTATTTGTCGGCTGACAGTTCTACTGCTCTCTTGACCTGCGGTGGTTTCAGATTTGATCCTGTAACGACAAAGTGCATATGTATGTGGGTGAAGATCTTCGGGTCTGTTGCGGCACGTTCCGCGGCGATCTGAACTTCGCAGTCACGCACCGGCTGACGCGCTTTTTTCAGGATCATGACAACGTCGTAAGCGCTGCAGGCGCCGGTGCCCAATAGAACGACTTCCATCGGGCGCGGCCCGAGGTTGCGCCCGCCACCTTGCGTCGCACCGTCCATGACAAAAGCATGGCCGCTTTCACTCTCGCCGACAAACGCAGCGTCTTCGATCCACTTCACTCTGGCTTTCATTTCGTTGTGATTTCCAAATACAAGTGTTGAACGTTGAATCGATCCCGGGCAGCTCAGCTCCGATTAGCCAGCCGCGGATGGTACCAGCCGATACCCCTTGGTTCGTGAAATGAGATACGCGCCGGATTCAGCCCGCTCGTGGCTGGCAGAGCATCGCGGCTGGTCATTGTGGCAGATGTGCTGTGGCCGTTTGCTGTCGCAATGGTGTTGGGTCCGACCCGCCTGTACGCCGACAGCGCGTGCAGCATGTCAGACGAAATCCGCAAACGATTCGCCGCGCATTGGCCCGGCCTGGTTCAGGTTGTCCGGCAGATTTCGATCGGGATTCGCGCCGCAAGCTAATTTACATTACAAAACATAGACTTATTCCTGAAAAGCTGGGCTTTTGGAACACCATTGAGGTAGAATACGCGGTTTTTTGGGGCAGCAGGTCTAACTCACCGAGTGACGGAACACATGGCGGACGACATCGATCCAGTGGGCAGCAATCAAGCCGGTGGCGCCGGGGCGAATTCTGGCGCGGTTACAGTTGACAAGAGCAGGCGTAGAACGCTGATTGCCTGGACCGGCGCGGCCGGTGCCGTCGCCGGAATCGGCGTTGCCGTGCCGTTCGTGATGAGCATGTTTCCAAGCGAACGCGCGCGAGCCGCGGGGGCACCGATCGAAGTCGACCTCAGCAAAATCGAACCCGGCATGATGATTACCGAAGAGTGGCGCGGAAAGCCGGTTTGGGTTCTTCACCGCACCGAGGCAATGATCGGGCGAGTACCGGACACCGACGATGTCGTGGCGGATCCCAAGTCTCGTCTGCCAATGCAGCCGGACTATGCGCGCAACGAGTTGCGCTCGATCAAGCCCGATTATCTCGTACTGGTAGGGATCTGCACCCACCTGGGCTGTTCGCCGTCGCAGAAACTGGAGGTTGGTGAAGCCAGCGGCCTGGGTGCCGACTGGAACGGCGGATTTTTCTGTCCCTGCCATGGCTCGAAGTTCGATTTGGCCGGACGCGTATTCAAGGGCGCACCGGCGCCGAGCAATCTGGAAGTGCCGCCGCACACTTACTTGTCCGATACGCGATTGCTGATTGGCGAAGACAGCAAGAGGAGTTGACTGGATGGCATTGATGAATTCACTCGTGAGCTGGATCGACGAACGGTTCCCGCTGACGTCGACATTCAAGCAACACCTGTCGGAATACTACGCGCCGAAAAATTTCAACATCTGGTACTACTTTGGTGCCCTGTCACTGTTGGTTCTGGTAATCCAGATCGTGACGGGGATTTTCCTGACCATGCACTACAAGCCAGACGCGAAGCTGGCTTTCGGCTCGGTCGAGTACATCATGCGCGACGTGCCGTGGGGCTGGCTGATCCGTTACGTGCATTCGACTGGTGCCTCGCTGTTCTTCCTGGTCGTGTATTTGCACATGTTCCGGGCGCTGATGTACGGCTCGTACCGGAAACCGCGCGAACTGCTGTGGATACTCGGGGTGCTCATCTACCTGTGTTTGATGGCGGAGGCATTCTTTGGCTATCTGTTGCCGTGGGGGCAGATGTCCTACTGGGGTGCGCAGGTGATCGTAAATCTGTTTGCAGCGGTGCCGTTTATCGGCCCGGATCTGGCAGTGTGGATCCGCGGCGACTACGTAATTTCGGACGCGACGCTCAGTCGCTTCTTCGCTTTTCACGTAATCGCGGTGCCTCTGGCGCTTCTCGGTCTGGTGGCGGCGCACCTGATTGCGCTGCATGAAGTCGGATCGAACAACCCGGACGGCATCGAGATCAAGAAGAACAAGGATCCAGCCACCGGGGTGCCACTCGACGGCATACCGTTCCACCCTTACTACACGGTCAAGGATTCGTTCGGCGTCGCGGTGTTTCTGGCCGTGTTCACGGTGATCGTCTTTTTTGCGCCGGAGATGGGCGGATATTTTCTGGAACACAATAATTTCGTGCCGGCCGATCCGTTGAAGACGCCCGAGCATATTGCTCCGGTATGGTACTTCACGCCGTATTATTCGATTCTGCGTGCTGTTCCGCCTATGTTCGGATCGCAGTTTCCCGGCGTGCTGGCGATGGGTGCGGCCGTGGTGATCCTGTTTTTGCTGCCCTGGCTCGATCGCAGCCCGGTGAAATCGATCCGCTACCGCGGTTCGCTCTATAAAGGGGCGCTGGCGGCGTTTGTCATCGCTTTCCTGGTGCTCGGCTATTTGGGTACCGAGCCGACCAACGTCTGGGGCCAGTTCGGATCGTGGCTGGGCGGTGCTGACCGCGCCACCGTGGCCGCGCGTATTTTCACCATCGTATATTTTCTGTTTTTCGTTTTGATGCCGTGGTACACCAGAGTCGACAAGACCAAGCCGGAGCCGGAGAGGGTGACGTCGTGAGATCTTTTCTGTTGATTGCCTGGCTGCTCGGCCCGGCCATTGCGTGTGGCGCGACTGGAGGGGTCAAGCTCGACCGGGCCAACATCGATTTGAGCGATGCAGTTTCGATCCAGCGCGGGGCGAAAGTCTTTGTCAACTATTGCCTGACCTGCCACGCAGCATCCTACATGCGCTACAACAGGCTGATGGATCTTGGCTTGAACGAGCAGCAGATCGCCGACAATCTGATTTTCAGTGACGCCAAGGTCGGCGAAACCATGACCATTGCGATGCGCGACGAGGATGCCAAGACCTGGTTCGGTGTGGCGCCTCCCGATCTCTCAGTGATCGCGCGCTCGCGCGGCGTCGACTGGCTCTATACCTATTTGAGAAGCTTTTATCGCGATGAGTCGACTGTGACCGGCTGGAACAATGTGATTTTCGCGAACGCCGCAATGCCGCATGTTCTGTGGAAATTGCAGGGCATTCAACGCCTGCATACGGTGCAAGGTGGCGATCACGGCCAGGTGCACAGCGAGCTGGTGCTGGAAACGCCGGGAACGATGAGTGTGCAGGCCTACGACGAGATGATGCGCGATCTGGTCGCGTACCTCGCTTTCATGGCTGAACCGGCAAGATTACAAAGGGTGCGCGTCGGAATCGTCGTGCTGTTGTTCCTCGGGCTGATGGTGATCATGACCTGGTTGCTAAAGCGCGAGTACTGGAAAGACGTGCATTAAAAGAACGGACACGCTGTCATGATGACACTTTACTCAGGTACGACCTGTCCATTCAGCCAACGCTGCAGGATCGTGCTGTACGAAAAAGGCATGGATTTTCAGATCATCGATGTCGACCTGTATAACAAACCGGAAGATTTGGCGGTGATGAATCCCTACAATCGCACGCCGGTGCTGGTTGAGCGTGATCTGATTCTTTACGAATCCAACATCATCAACGAATACATTGATGACCGGTTTCCGCACCCGCAGCTCATGCCCGCTGATCCGGTAATGCGCGCCCGCGCGCGTTTGTTCCTGTTCCGGTTCGAGAACGAGTTGTTTTCCAACGTCGACGCGATCGAAAGTGGAACCCAGAAACAGGCGGACAAAGCGCGCGTTGCCATCCGCGATAACCTGACACAGATTGCACCGGTCTTTGTCAAGCAAAAGTATATGCTTGGCGACGAGTTTTCGATGCTCGACGTGGCGATTGCGCCATTGCTGTGGCGCCTCGACTACTATGGCATACAGTTGCCAAAGCAACTGGCGCCGCTGATGAAGTATGCCGAACGTCTGTTCAGCAGACCGGCATATATCGAAGCATTGACGCCATCTGAAAAGGTGATGCGCAAGTGAAAGAAACATTGTCAACCACCCCGTACCTGATACGGGCGCTATACGAATGGTGCTGCGACAGCGGGCAAAGTCCGTATATCGCCGTTAAGGTGGATGCGCACACACGGGTGCCGCTGGAGTACGTAAAGGACGGCGAGATCGTTCTGAATATCAGCCCGGATGCGACGCGTAATCTCAAGATCGACAACGACGCGATCCGTTTTTCTGCGCGCTTTAACGGGGTTTCTCGGGAAATCGCCGTACCCGTAGTTGCTGTCAAAGGAATCTTTGCGCGCGAATCAGGGCAAGGTCTGGCATTTCAGATTGCTCCACCCAGTGACACTGAAAATGAGCCGCCGGGGCCGGGTGACAGCGGCGACGCACCGAAGCCGTCAGAACCAAACCGCGGGCGCGCCAAGCTACAGATCGTCAAGTAGGGTTTTGCCGGGCGGCCTGCCACACCTATAATCCGCCAAGGCCGGCATAGCTCAGTTGGTAGAGCAGTTGATTTGTAATCATCAGGTCGCGGGTTCGACTCCTGCTGCCGGCACCATTATCAAATCAGGAATCCGGAACCCAATGTTCAAACATCGTGTGTCTCTACTGCAAGGCTCGCTGCTGACTGCATTCACAATCTCCACCTTTCTCTTGGCGCTACCTGCGCCGGCGCAAAACGAAGGCCTGACCTTTGAGCAAGCGCAGACGCGAACGGCGTATGCGCGACGCCAGATGGAGGTCATGCGGGGGAAAGTGAAGAAAGCTGAAGCAGCGGAAGAGGCGGCGCTGCGTAACGCCGAAGAGCTCAAGAAGCGTTACGAAGCGGCCGTTAAGGAAGCTGAGGAAGCGACGCAGGCGCGCCAGGATGCCGAGAAACAATTTGCTGTGGCGCGCGAAAAATGGTCCGACGAAGCGGCGCGCCTGAAAAGAATACACGACGAACGCGAATCACCGCGGTAGCCGCGCTCGCGCAGTTACCCGACTGACAGGTCCGGAATAATGAAAATTCACGAGTATCAGGCCAAGGAATTGCTGCGCGGTTACGCTGTTACCACGCCGCGCGGAATTGCCTGCTTTTCCGTCGAGGACGCGTCCAGGGCGGCCGAACAACTTGGCGGCCCGGTGTGGGTGGTCAAGGCGCAGATCCACGCTGGTGGGCGCGGTAAGGGTGGCGGCGTCAAGCTGGCAAAGTCGATCGACGAGGTGCGCGATTGGTCCTCGAAAATTCTCGGAATGCAGCTCAAGACGCATCAAACCGGGCCCGACGGGCAAAAAGTGCGTCGTCTGCTGATCGAAGAGGGTGCGGACATCAGACAGGAACTCTACGTCGGCATCGTCGTCGACCGCGCGACCCAGCGGGTGACCGTCATGGCGTCCTCCGAAGGCGGCATGGATATCGAGGAAGTTGCAGCAAAGACGCCGGAGCGCATTCATAAGGTTTCAGTTGATCCTGTAACCGGGCTGACTGAGGCAGAAGCAACCGAACTGGCGAGTAAAATTGGCATTCCCGAAGCTTCGTTGAGCCAGGGCACGGCAATTTTGCAGGCGCTATACCGGGCGTATGTCGAATCCGACGCCTCGCTGGCCGAGATCAACCCGCTGATTGTCACCGCTGGTGGTGATGTCGTCGCACTCGACGCAAAGATGAACTTCGATGAAAACGCGTTGTTCCGGCATCCCGAGATTGTCGAGATGCGCGACCTCGATGAAGAGGATCCGCTGGAGATCGAAGCGTCCGAGCATGATCTCTCCTACATTTCTCTGGACGGCAATATCGGCTGCCTTGTAAACGGCGCCGGACTGGCGATGGCGACAATGGATACCATCAAGTTGTTCGGCGGTGAACCGGCAAACTTTCTCGATGTTGGCGGGGGTGCGACCAAAGAGAAGGTCACCGAGGCGTTCAAGTTGATGCTGCGTAATCCGAATCTGAAAGCGATTCTGGTCAATATATTCGGCGGCATCATGCGCTGCGACATCATCGCCGCCGGGGTGGTCGAGGCAGCAAAGCAGGTGCAGCTGGGCGTGCCGCTGGTGGTGAGAATGAAGGGCACCAATGAAGACGTCGGCCGGCAGATACTGGCGGATTCCGGGTTACCGATTATCTCGGCGGACAACATGGCGGATGCCGCGCAGCGCGTCGTGGCAGCCACTAAGGGGAAGCACTGATGTCAATATTGGTCAACAAGGACACCAGGGTCATGACCCAGGGCATCACTGGCAAAACCGGCCAGTTTCACACGCGTGCTTGCCGCGAGTACGCCAACGGTGCGCAGTGCTTCGTCGCCGGTGTTCATCCACGCAAAGCGGGCCAGGATTTCGAGGGAATCCCGATCTTCGCATCGGTGCGCGATGCCAAACAGGCTACCGGCGCCAGCGTGTCTGTCATATACGTGCCGCCGGCTGGTGCTGCAGCGGCAATATGGGAAGCAGCCGAAGCGCAGCTGGAGCTGGTTATTTGCATCACCGAAGGCATTCCGGTTCGCGACATGATCGAGGTGCGTCACAAGATGCGCCAGCACAACAGCAAGACGATACTGCTCGGCCCGAACTGCCCGGGCGTGATCACTCCGGACGAGATCAAAATCGGCATTATGCCGGGACACATTCACCGCAAAGGTTCGATTGGTGTGGTTTCGCGTTCCGGAACGCTGACCTACGAAGCGGTTGCGCAGCTGACCGAACTCGGCCTCGGGCAAAGCACAGCGGTTGGTATTGGCGGTGACCCGGTGAACGGTTTGAAGCATATCGACGTGCTGAAGATGTTCAATGATGACCCTGCCACTGAGGCGGTAGTGATGATCGGTGAGATTGGCGGCACGGACGAGGAGACTGCCGCCGTCTGGACCAAGACCAACATGTCGAAACCCGTTGTTGGATTTATTGCCGGAGTCACTGCCCCGCCGGGCAAGCGAATGGGGCACGCCGGGGCAATCATTTCAGGCGGTAAGGGCACGGCGGCCGAGAAACTTGCGGTGATGGAACAGTGCGGCATCAGTGTGACGCGAGACCCTTCACAGATGGGGACGCTGCTGAAGTCGGTCATGAAGTAGTATTGGAAGTCACGGCTTGCACTGCTGGAGCCGCAACCGATTGAAAGACAAGATCACGAACTGAAGATTCAGCATCCGCCCGCCTGACGGCAACGACGGATGCGGTTGCCAGTCAATTGTATACGCCCCTCTCACTCGATCCGCTGAATCCCCAGTTCTGGGTGGCCGTACTGCAGATCATTCTCATCGACATTCTGTTGTCGGGGGACAATGCAGTGGTGATCGCTCTTGCTTGCCGCAATCTTCCGGATCAGCAGCGCCGGCTGGGAGTTTTCTGGGGTGTCGGCGGCGCGATCGCTCTGCGGGTGATTCTGACGTTCTTCGCCGTGGCCCTGTTGACTGTCAGTTACGTGAAGATTGTTGGCGCCGCATTGTTGATGTGGATCGGCATCAAGCTGGTGCTTCCGCAGATTGATGAAGGAGGACACGAGATCGAGGCCGCCGGCAGCCTGTGGGCCGCGATCCGTACCATCATCGTTGCCGACTTTGTGATGAGCCTCGATAACGTGATCGCGGTGGCGGCGGCGGCGAGGGGTAGTGTATTTTTGTTGATTTTTGGCCTTGCTCTGTCGATTCCGCTGATGGTATGGGCCAGTCAAATCATCTTGCGTCTGATGGATCGTTTCCCGGTGATCATTCTTGGCGGTGGCGGGCTGCTCGGCTGGATTGCGTTATCGATGGCAATCACCGACCCCGTCGCCAAACCACTACTGGAGCCTTATGAGCACTGGTTGTCCTGGCTCGCGCCGGTGCTGGGTGCCGCGATGGTGATTGCTATCGGCAAGTTCGCGGCTGCACGGCAGCCCATTCCGGCCAAGGCAATTGTCGACCTGGTGGCCGATGAGAACAGCAAAGCCAAGGGGGGATAGACATGCCCAGCATATTGTTAGCGGTGGATGGCTCGGAAAACGCGCTACGCGCAGTTAAGGATTTCATTGCCAAACACGACTGGTATCAGCAACCGGTTGAACTGCACCTGCTCAATGTCCAGCTGCCGATTGCATCCGGTTTGGTCAAGTCCTTCATTTCGAAAAGCCAGCTCGAAAGCTACTACCGCGACGAAGGGCTGGCCGCGCTAGCGCCGGCGCGCTCCATACTCGATGACGCCGGCGTGGCTTATCAGCACCACATCGGCGTTGGCGAGCTGGCGAAAACGATTCTTGACTATGCGCAAGCCAAGGCAAGCGGCCTGATTATCATCGGTACTCATGGACGTGGCGCAATGACGGGCGCTCTGCTTGGCTCGGTCGCGACTCGCGTACTGCACCACTCCGAGATCCCGGTGCTGCTGGTCAGTTAGCACTCTGTCAGGGTCTGGGCTGCTTCGCGGTAACCAGCTGCTCCAGACAGCGCGGGCACAGGCACGAACTACCGGCCTCGCCGCTGATCACGGCAGGGAAATCCGTGGCGCACCAGCAGGGCACGGTGTCGTTCATGCCGCAATGGAAGTCGACACCGCATTTGGCACATCGCGTGTTTTCGGCTCCGCGAGGCATCGGCGCGACGGAACTCTCCGGCATGTTGGCCACTGCTTTCTCCGTATCCTCTTGGAAAATCTGTGCGCCGCTCAGTGTAGTCTCAAATGTGATTAACTGTTGCCTTGCCGTAGTGAGGTTCGGGAGAAAGCGATGCGCGCAATGCAGCTGGTCGAACACAACGGGGTGCTGGTAGCGTCTGACATTCCGGTACCCGAACCCGACTCCCAACAGATCCTCATCAGGGTCAAGGCCTGCGGTGTGTGTCGCACCGACTTGCATGTCGTTGACTCAGAGCTGCGTGGCGGAAAAATGCCAATCGTACCCGGCCATGAAATCGTCGGCATTGTCGACGCGGTCGGTCCCGACGTGCAGAGCATTACGGCGGGTCAGCGTGTCGGAGTGCCGTGGCTCGGTTCAACCTGTGGTCGCTGTGACTATTGCCGGAGTGGCCGCGAAAACCTGTGCGACCGCGCGCGCTTTACCGGGTTCGATATTGATGGCGGTTACGCGGAATTCGTCGTGGCCGATGCCCGTTTCTGTTTTCCATTGCCCGAGGAGTTTGATGATGCGCATGCGGCGCCACTACTGTGCGCGGGTTTGATCGGTTACCGTTCTCTGGTCAAGGCCGGCGACGCGATGCGGCTTGGTATCTATGGTTTTGGCGCCGCCGCCCACATCTTGTCGCAACTGGCAGTCTACCAATCGCGCGAGGTGTACGCGTTTACCCGCCCCGGTGATCGAGCGGGTCAGAATTTCGCGCTCGAGCTGGGCGCAACCTGGGCAGGTGACTCCACCGAGGCGCCACCGGTGCTGCTCGACGCAGCAATTATTTTTGCACCGGTGGGCGCGCTGGTCCCGGCCGCACTGCGGGCCGTCGCCAAAGGCGGACGCGTCGTCTGCGCCGGTATTCATATGAGTGACATACCATCGTTTCCGTATCACATCCTGTGGGGTGAGAGGCAGGTGCTGTCGGTCGCCAATCTGACGCGATCGGATGGCGAGCAGTTTTTCACCTTGGCGGCACGTGCCGGCGTGCGCACCGAAATCGAGTTGCTGCCATTGACCGCGGCGAACGAGGCGCTGACGCGCTTGAAGCGGGGGGAGATTCGCGGTGCTTTTGTGTTGTGTCCGTCCGAGTCAGGCGACTGACATTCGCCTGTGTCAGGTCGGCAACGGCCGCCGGTCGTTGATCTCGGCAAGCCGGCTCACCAGGATTCGCAGAAAAGACTTGTTGAACTGTTTCTGCAAAGCATCGGTGGATTCCTGCAAGGCTTGCGCCTTGATCTTGATCAGAGTGATATCTGACGTCGACGTGATGGTTGTGTTTCGGGGTTGGCGAATTTTCTCGAAGTAGAGAAGTTCACCAAAGCAATCGTTCGCCCCCAGCTTGTCGACAACCTTGCCAGCCTTCTTGACCTCGGCTTCGCCTTCGACGATAAGGTAGAAACTCTCGCCGATTTCACCCTCCGTGGTGATTTCCTTGCCGGCGGCGTGTCGATGCCAGGTACTGATTCTGACGATCTCCCACGTTTCTATTTCACTGAGGTCGGCGAAAAATGGAATCTTGTTGATTGCTTCGTATTTGACGGTATCAGTAATCGTGTCGGTGGGCAGTTCCAGGTGGCGATAAGACTGGGCGAGCTCGCGGGAGAACTCCGACCAGGACCTGAAACGCACCGACAGGTCTTTTGCCATCGCCCGTAACACCAGCTTTTCGAGCGCTTCGGGCAGGTCGGCCCGGTGCACGGTCGGTGAAACCGGCTCGATGTTTGTGATCTGATAGACAAGACTGGCCCTGTTGGAAGCAAAGAACGGCAGGCGCCCGGTCAGTAACTGGTACATGACGACGCCCAGCGAATAGATGTCAGTCTGATGGTCGAGGGGTTTTTCCAGAACCTGTTCCGGTGACATGTAGGCGGGCGATCCCATTCCCTGCATGACGGTTTGTTCGCCGCTTTCAAACTGTGCCGCGCCGAAGTCGCTGATCTTGATTTCGTCATTCTCGCCGCGAAGAATGTTGGCCGGTTTGATATCGCGATGGATCACACCCTGGCGGCTGGCGTACTCAAGCGCCAGACTGCATTTGAACGCAGTCTCTACGGCGTCGTTCATTGGCAGAAGGTTAGATACCGAACACCTTTGCTCGAGCGTCTCGCCGGGTGCGTACTCCATCGCTATGTAACTGTACTCGTCCGTCACGTCCGCATCGAAAATCTGGATGATGTGCGGATGCATTAGACGGCCGATCAGAGCCGCTTCGTTGAGGAACGATTTGTTGTATCTTTTCTGTACCGCGGGATCAACACCGACTTCCGGCCTGACGACCTTGATCGCCACTTCGCGATCGGCGAATGGATCACGCCCGAGGTAAACGCGCGATGTTGCTCCGCGCCCGAGTTCGCGGATGATTGGGTATTTGCCGATCTGTGAAGGTAATCGATCTGCCATACGTTCGGTTAGCTTGGCGACGGAACCTTCATGCCCCGCTGTACGGCGCCGCGCGACCCGATCAGATCAAACCAGCGTTTCACGTTCGGAAAGTCGCCCAGGTCGACTTTGTGCCATTCGAACCGTGCCACCCATGGATAGGTTGCAATATCCGCAATCGAGTAATCCCCCGCCAGGTACTCGTTTGCTCGCAAATGGCCATCAAGCACGCCGTACAGTCGCCGCGTTTCTTTTGAGTATCGCTCAATAGCGTACGGCACTGGTTCGGGCGCGGCGCGCAGGAAATGGTGTACCTGACCGAACATCGGCCCCGGTCCGCCCATTTGGAACATCAGCCACTGCATCGTTTGGTACCTCGGGGTCCCATCGGCGGGAAAGAAGCGGCTGTGTTTCTCTGCGAGATAAAACAGAATCGCGCCCGATTCAAACAGGGCGAAAGGCTCTCCGTCGGGCCCGTCGTGGTCGATGATTGCCGGGATCTTGCTATTGGGATTGATCTTCACAAATTCTTTGGAATGCTGATCACCCTTGCCGATGTTGATCGCGTGCGTGGTGTACTGCAGACCCAGTTCCTCGAGCATGATCGATACTTTGCGCCCGTTGGGCGTACTCCAGGTGTAGAGGTCAATCAATGCTCTCTCCCGCTCAGAAACGAGGCTGAATTCTAATCGAAAGCAAGATAAGTGCACGCTTCCGTATAATTGAACCAGTCTCCTGTCTGGATAAATGCATGCTCAAATGGCTGTTCACGCTGGTACTCGCCGTGCTCATCATTGGCGTGTTTACGCCCTGGCTGAGAAATTCCGGTTTGAGAAATACCGCTTCCAGAGATACCGCTTCCAGAGATACCGGGGTGCGGAAATTTGGACAGAGCACGCGGGGCCAATCAAACATCCCCGGTGATTTTGAAATCGAACGTGGCAGCAAGCGCTTCAGTTTCCCGATTGGTTCAACGATTTTACTGTCACTTCTGGCAAGCCTGATTTTTTGGCTGCTACGCTAAGCGGTCGCAGTTGAGCATTGCCCGATACTGCTCGGCTCGCAGCCAGCTGCCGGGATTTTTAGTTACGGGCATCGTTAGCGACTGGTGTCGTTAGCTAGCCTGATTCGATGCAGACAGCGCCTGTTTGATGGCCTGAAGCCGCGCTGCATCGACGCGCTCGCGGATGCCCGCCGGGTCCTCCAGACCTGAGGCAATTGCACCCGAATCGATCTCCCGGGCTGCCTCGGCGGCACTGCGTAGCAATCCGCCCTGAGGGAACGCACGCGTGTCGTAACCGGGTCTGCCCCGATAGTCGCACTCTGCTGCCAGCAGAATTTCTTCGAAGCGCTCGGGTTTGCGAAACGCGTCGGCTGACGTGAGCAGCTTCAGTATCGTTTTCGGCCGTAACTCCGGTGCACGATGAATATCACCATGGTATCGGGCATTCAATCGCGCGACATCGCAACAGTATCCTGGTACGCGCAACCGTGCGCACAAAGAACGCACCAGCTCTACGCTTTTCTTTTCATGTCCGTGATGAGCCGGCCATTTGTCACGCGGGGTTGCGGCTTTACCCAGGTCATGAGTCAAAGCGGCGAACCTCACGGCGAGCGAAAATTCTTGTCGAGCGGCGTAGTCAATGACCATCATGACGTGCACACCGGTGTCGATTTCCGGATGGTGTTGTTCCGGCTGAGGCACGCCGAACAAGGCATCCACCTCGGGCAGGATTCTCTCCAAAGCGCCGCACTGGCGCAGCACTTCGAACATCCGCGATGGTTTCGATTCCATCAGACCTTTGGAAATTTCCTGCCACACCCGCTCTGCCACGAGATGGTCTACCTCGCCTTCGGCAACCATGTTTTGCATCAGTTGTTGCGTTTCACTGGCAATTTCGAATCCGAAGCGCGCAGCGAAACGCGCCGTACGCAGGACCCGCACCGGATCTTCGACAAATGCCGGTCCGACGTGGCGCAGGATTCCGTGGCGCAAGTCATCAGCGCCACCGAACGGATCTATCAAGTTGCCGTTCTCATCCCGGGCGATGGCGTTGATGGTCAGATCCCTGCGTTCGAGGTCCTGCTCGAGAGACACATCGGGCGCGGCATGAATGACGAATCCCCGGTAACCTCGACCACTTTTTCGCTCAGTGCGCGCCAACGCATATTGTTCGCCCGTTTCGGGATGAAGAAACACGGGAAAATCCCGTCCGACCGGCTTGAAGCCGAGCGATAACATTTCCTCGGGCGTGCCGCCCACGACAAGGTAGTCCTGATCGCGTACCTCGAGACCAAGCAACTGATCCCGAACCGAACCGCCGACCGCATACACTTTCACGACTGTGCACTCACTTTCGCCCGCAGTTCGCTGATTGTTTTTTGGCGGTCGCCGCCGGCAAAGCGATTATCGGCAAACTGCATGGCGGACGAATATCAGCGGTTGGCGCGTATCCGGTACCGGTCCAACCGCGAGGTCTGGGCATTCTTTGCCAAATATAGCGGCACCACTGCCTCCATCGCGCGCGGTTCAAAGCCAAGCACCTTCGGAAATACGCACTCGCATATGTTGTCGACCTGCATCGAGCGGACATTGTCGCGGGTCATCAACTTGCCCGGCAAGTGCTCCAGAAAAAACGCTTGTAGCTGCGTCATGCCAGGAGACAGCGGAACGATGAGTCTCTTCAATCCGCGTATCGAGCAGACATACGAGACCAGCTCCTGCAGCCGGTACACTTTCGGCCCACACAGCTCGATGGTTTGTGAAACGGTGTCGGGATTATCCAGACAAGAGGCAATGGCCTTGGCGACATCGTCGACATAAATCGGTTGGAACCGGGCATTCGGACAGCCCAGAGGAATAACCGGCGACACTTGTGCCAGCCGCGCAAACAGGTTCAGGAATGCATCATCACGCCCAAAGATGACCGAGGGGCGAAATATGGTGGTCTGCACGCCGTTTGCTTCAGCCGCGCGTATTTGCTGTTCTCCTGCTGCTTTTGATCGCAGATATTCGCTAGGCGCATCATGCGCTGCTTTGAGCGCGGAAACGTGCACCAGTCGCCCAATACCATTTATGCGACAAGCGTCGACAATTTTTCTCGGCAAATCTGCGTGGACGCGCCGGAAATCACCTTTTGACTTCTCGTACAGAATGCCAGTCAGGTTGACGACAGCCGTGCATCCGGCAACAAGTCTGCCCAGAGCCTCCGCGTCATTGATGTTTGCTTCGATGACCTCGGTGTTGGGCAGGACGATCAGTTCGCTCTTGACACGCTCCCGGCGGCGGGTCGGAATACGCAACGCAATGCCCTGAGTGCAGAGCAGATTGGCAACATGACGTCCGACAAATCCGGATCCCCCAATCAGACAAACAGTTGGGATGTGTGCAGCTTCGCTCAATCTTAACCCCCTTGTCATGCGGCTCATGGCGGAGATTAAGCACTGATAGCTCCGCTGTCCGACTCGACCGCAATTCTAACCCGCGCAATTCTGATGACACGGGTTCTTATCGAACCGATTCCGATCAAACCGAGTCCGATCAAACCGAGTCCAACCATATCGATCACAGCAGATCGATCCTTGCTACATCAGTGCGGCAGGCATCGTCGGTCCAGCGCGGCCCGTCAAGCAGCGGCCGGCAGTGTCGTAAGCAGCAGGGTTTTAATTGGTATCGAGCGGGCGGGGTGGGACTGTTCCGAGCCGGTCGCGCAGACTCACTCCGGTTTGCCCGAACAGTCTTGCATAGTACATCGTGTTGCTCATCACCTTCTTGACATAGCCGCGCGTTTCGGGGAAGGGAATCGTTTCTACATAGACGTCGCCGGCGAGCGGTTTGACGTCACGCCATCGCGCGGCACGCCGCGGCCCGGCGTTGTATCCAGCCGATGCCAGCACCGGATGGTTGTCCAGCGTGTCCATGACCTGTCGCAGATAGGAGGTTCCCAAGTTGATGTTGGTATCAACACGGTTCACCAGATTGCTATGGTGACCTTTCAGTCCCAGTCGCTTCGCCATCCATTTGGCGGTAGACGGCATTAACTGCATCAGGCCACCGGCACCGGCGGTTGAGCGGGCTGTCGTGACGAATCGACTCTCCTGGCGTATCAGCCCGTACACCCATGCCTCGTCCAACTCCAGCTCCTCGGTATACAGGCGCATCAGGTCACGGTACGGGGCAGGAAAACGCAACGAGAAGTCGTGCAGAATCTTGGTGCGCTCGGCGGTGTGTATCGCTCGTTCGTACCATTCGTTACGCGATGCCAATGCCGCCGCAGCGAGCAGCTGCCGGTCGTCGTAATCCTTTACGGTCCAGGCCCACTCGAGCGCGCCTTCATAGCGCATGCTGTTGCGATAGAAAGCCATGCCACGCTGCAGGCCGGGCTCTTCGGCGATGATCGCAACATCGCGCGCGTCGGGACGATAAGTCTGAGGCACGAAGCTCATCGTGTTGCCCAGGTTCTCGGCGGCGAGCTGTCCATAGAAGTTGAACTCGTTGGACAATGAGGCGAGTAAGGCGTTGGCCTCGAACTGGTGTCCAGTGGTTTGCAGTGCGCGAGCTTTCCAGTAGCGCCAGCGTGACGTGGATCGCTTCTGTGGGCTCATTGCCTCGACGCAGCCGACGATGTCGTCCCAGTCACCACTGCGCAGCGCGGCCCGCACACGCCATTCGAGCTGCTTGTCGTTCAGATCCCGCGGATCGACTTTCTTGAACCAGTCGTGCGCCTCCGGATGGTGTTGCCAGGCAGCCGCCATCGCGACCTGTCCCGCGGCATAGCTTCGATCTTCCTCGGGCAAGTGGTCCTTGATTTCATCGAGTTTTCTTGCCGCAACGTCTGGCCACGAGCGACCCGTCTTGTACAGCGCGTATAGCGCCAGTTCGGTTTGTCCGCGGTTTTGCAGCGGCATGGACAGCTGTTTGAGATACGTTTGCGGGCGGCGAGCAGCGCGATTGATGGCCCGCGAACTGGGCCGCTCGCCCGCCGGTAGGTATTTGAGGATCGCTTTTGCCACGCTCCGATTGCCCGAATTCAGTGCCAGCCTGAAGCGCGTCCACACGGCGTCCGCTGCGAGCAGCTCTTGCTCGAACAGGGATTCGAACAACGGCAGACAGCTTTCTGGTTGGGGCTGGCCGGTAAACCACACGTCACTCGCTTCTTTCAGGGCATCCGACTCGCCCGACGCGAGGCGCGCTTGCAGCGCGTAGCAGGTCAACTCGGTATCCCATGTTGAAAGCTGTCTGGACATGGCCAGGAAGTCAGCCCATTGCTCACGTCTTGCCAGTTCACGTAGCCATTTTGCGCGCATCCGTTCGGCCACCAGCATGCCATCGACCTTGCTCAGAAATGCCTCAATCTGGTTCGGCCAGGCCTGTTCAATGTCCATACTCAGGCGCCAGTACTCGACGTAGGGCAACAATTCATGGTCTTTGAGTAAAGGCAGGTTTGCCTCGAGCGCTGCAATGTCGCCGTCCTTGTAGGCTTCACGGGCGGCCTGGAATGCCTCGTCCTGGGTCGCTGCGTAGCCGATGTTGCTGGCGAGCAGCAACGACGCAAAGAATGATCTGGTCAATAGGCGAATTGGCCGCATACGTTCCAAGCAATTATGTGAGAATGAGGATAACGGCTGCTCGAGGCGATAACAGGGGATGCAAAAGCCATGCTATCGAACTGTAGTCGGTCGCTATCAGGAAAGAAACAGGGAATACGCAGCGTTGTTTGTTTCATCAACGTGGCTGTAGCCGAGTTTGGAAAGAAAATGCCGGAAATCGCCGCGCTCACCCGGCGGCACCTGCATACCTACCAGCACCCGTCCATAATCAGCGCCGTGGTTACGGTAGTGGAACAGGCTGATACTCCAGTTGTGAGACATGCTGTCCAGAAATTTCATGAGAGCGCCCGGGCGTTCCGGAAACTCGAATCGGTACAGCAACTCGTCGCTTGCCTGAGGCGCGCGTCCGCCGACCAGGTGACGCACATGTAACTTCGCCATTTCGTTATCTGAAATATCGAGCGTTGCCAGTCCTTTCTTGCGCAACCGCGAGACCAGTTTCGACGTTTCTTTCTTGTCCCGGACCTGAACCCCGACAAACACATGGGCTTTCTTCGGGTCAGCGTAGCGATAGTTGAACTCGGTTACGTTGCGCGAACCCAGCATCGAGCAGAATCTTCTGAAGCTGCCCGGCGCCTCGGGAATCGTCACGGCCAGGATCGCTTCGCGATGCTCGCCCAGTTCGGCTCGCTCGGCGACGAAGCGCAACCGGTCGAAGTTCATATTGGCGCCACATGCCACTGCAATCAGATTCCGGTTGCGAATACCGGTGCGCTCGACGTAGCTTTTGGCGCCCGCGATGGCGAGGGCGCCCGCTGGCTCGAGTACCGCACGGGTGTCTTCAAATACATCCTTGATGGCGGCACAGATGGAATCCGTGTCGACGGTAATCATGTCGTCGACCAACTTTCGCGCCAGCCGGAAGGTCTCCCGGCCGACTTGTTTCACTGCGACGCCGTCGGCGAACAACCCGACATGAGGCAACGTAATTCGGCGCCCGGCGGCGAGCGAGCGGGTCATTGCATCGGCGTCTACCGGCTCGACGCCGATAATTCGCACCTCCGGGCGCAGGCGCTTGATGTAGGCAGCGATTCCACCGATCAAACCACCGCCGCCGACCGCAACGAAGACCGCGTGCAGCGGACCGCTCCATTGTCTGAGCAGCTCCATACCGATGGTGCCCTGCCCGGCAATGACATCAGGATCGTCATAGGGGTGTATGAAATTGAGCCGTTCACGCCGCCGCAGCTGCATGGCGCGCTCGTAGGCATCGCTGTAGGAATCGCCGTGCAGTACCACGCGCGCGCCGGCGGCTTTGACGGCGCCGACCTTGATGTACGGTGTGGTGATAGGCATCACGATGGTGGCGGCGCAGCCGATCCGATGTGCCGCAAGTGCCACTCCCTGAGCATGATTTCCGGCCGATGCGGCGATTACACCGCGTCGAAGCTGAGCCGGGCTGAGGCGCACCATCTTGTTGTAGGCGCCCCTGATCTTGAACGAGAAAACGGGCTGCATGTCCTCGCGCTTCAGCAGCAGCGTATTGTTCATTCGAGCCGTCAGCGCAGGGGCCAGTTCGAGTGGCGACTCGATGGCGACGTCGTAAACCCGAGCGGAAAGGATGCGCTCCAGATAATCGTTTTTCATGTTGGCGGTACCAGTAGCAAAGTTGCTGGCGGCGAGTAAGTCTTGTCGCTATCCTAACGGGAACATGGCGGGAATACGATATGGATCGCAGTGAAGCGAAACGGGCTGTTGCCAAAGCGGCAATTGCCTACGTGCCGGAAGGCGAAATTATCGGTGTTGGAACCGGAACGACTGCCAACTGCTTTATTGACGAGTTGATTGCTGTGCGCGGCCGCATCGAGGCGGCAGTGGCCAGCTCGGAGGTCACAGCACGCCGGCTGCAGGCTGGCGGAATCCGTGTGGTGGACTTGAATGATGTGGATTCGTTGACCTTGTATGTCGATGGGGCCGACGAAATCACGCCGCACTTGCACATGATCAAAGGCGGCGGTGGCGCGTTGACCCGCGAGAAGATCGTCGCCGCGGTGGCCAGCAAGTTCGTGTGTATTGCGGACCAATCCAAGTTGGTCGATATCCTTGGAGCCTTTCCTTTGCCGGTCGAGGTGATACCAATGGCGCGTGGCCATGTCGCCCGGGAACTGGTCAGACTCGGCGGGCGGCCGCAGCTTCGCGAAGGCTTCACCACCGATAATGGCAACATCATCCTCGATGTGCGCGGGTTGGAGATCTCGCGACCCACCGAGCTCGAGGCGGCAATTAACCAGATTACCGGCGTTGTCACCAATGGTCTGTTTGCGCAGCGCGGAGCGGATGTCGCTTTGCTGGGGGGTGCTGGCGGCGTCAAGAAGCTAGACGGGCGGCCAGCCGAATGAATTCGATCCACTTATTGCCGGAATCAATGAAAGCGCCGGAATTCCAATGCAACTATTGTGTAACATTAGCAACCTATATTGCATCATTCGATAGTGCTTTTGACCCAGGAGGAACCGGTTGTGGCGACCAATACTGATCACACCTCGAAACAGTTCGACGTCGAACTGGAGGCATTGCGTGCCCGGGTCCTGAAAATGGGCGGCTTGGTCGAAGAACAGATCAAGCTCGCACTGGAAGGGTTGATGACTGGCGACGTGGATTTGTGTGACAAGGTCGAGGAGAATGATCATAAGGTCAACGCCCACGAGGTCGGCATCGACGAGGACGTGAGCACGATCATTGCCCGGCGTCAGCCTGCGGCCAGCGACCTGCGCATGTTGATGACTGTCGTGAAGACAATCACCGACCTGGAGCGCATTGGCGATGAAGCAGACAAAATTGCGCGTATGGCAAAGCTCATCTACACCGATAATCGTTTGCAGTTGCCGCGCACAGCAGAAATCCGCCATATGTCGCAAATGGCATTGCAGATGCTGCGCAATTCGCTCGATGCGTTTGCGCGCCTCGATTTGCCCGCTTCTGCCGAGGTGGTCCGTCAAGATCGCAACGTGGA
>JBFKXV010000006.1:0-19808 GCA_041637935.1 Burkholderiales bacterium
AACCGGCAAAAGGCGCTTCAAGCGGCGCTATCGCAGATCGAGAAGCAGTTTGGCAAGGGCTCGATCATGCGTTTGGGCGAGCAGGAAGTGTCTCCTGATCTGAAGGTGGTATCGACCGGGTCGCTGGGTCTGGATCTGGCACTGGGCATCGGCGGGCTGCCGCGCGGACGGGTGGTCGAGATTTATGGTCCGGAGTCGTCTGGCAAAACGACACTGACGCTTTCAGTCATCGCTGAAATGCAGAAGATCGGCGGCACGGCGGCGTTCATCGATGCCGAACATGCACTCGATCCGGAGTATGCATCGAAACTCGGCGTCAACATCGACGAATTGCTGATATCGCAGCCCGACAACGGCGAGCAGGCGCTTGAAATCGCCGACATGCTGGTGCGTTCCAGCTCGGTCGAGGTGGTGGTGATCGATTCGGTCGCTGCTCTGACGCCGCGGGCCGAGATCGAAGGCGAGATGGGCGAGCCGCAGATGGGGTTGCAGGCGCGGCTGATGTCGCAGGCATTGCGCAAGCTCACGGCGAACATCAAACGATCGAACACGCTGGTCATCTTTATTAATCAAATTCGCATGAAGATTGGCGTCATGTTCGGCAATCCGGAAACGACGACCGGTGGAAACGCACTCAAGTTCTATTCCTCGGTGCGCATCGATATCCGCCGCATTGGCGCCATCAAGAAAGGCGATGAGGTCATCGGCAACGAAACGCGTGCCAAAGTCGTCAAGAACAAGGTCGCGCCTCCGTTCAGACAAGCCGAGTTCGACATCCTCTACGGTCAGGGTATTTCGCGCGAAGGGGAGATCATCGATCTCGGCGTGGCGCACAAACTGGTCGACAAAGCCGGTGCCTGGTACAGCTATAACGGCGAGCGCATTGGTCAGGGCAAAGACAACGTACGCGAGTATCTGAAAGAGCATCCGGAGATGGCGCGAGAAATCGAGAACCGGGTTCGCGAAGCCGTCGGTATCCGGCCGCTGGCCGAGGAGCCAGTCGAAGCATAGGGGGGCGGCTGAGGTTGGGCGAGCCTGAGAGTCTGCGTGCTCGCGCGTTGCGTATGTTGGCTCGCCGCGAACATTCGCGGCTCGAGATGCAAAGCCGCCTCTCGTCTCGCGGCGCCGACGACGCCGAAGTACAGAGCCTGCTTGACGAATTTGAGGCGAAGGGCTGGCTTTCGGAGCAACGCTTTATTGACGCTGTTGTGCAGACGCGAAGACGCCGCTTCGGGACTGCAAAAGTGCTGCGCGAACTCAAAGACAAGGGCGTGTCGGAGGAAGGGCTTGCGGCGGCGCGTGATGTGCTGCGGGTGGAAGAACTCGAGACGGCTCGCAGTGTCTGGAAAAAGAGGTTTGGCGAGCAACCGTCGACGCTGGCTGAGCGCGCCAAACAAAGCCGCTTTCTCGCAGGACGCGGTTTCTCGCCGGAGGTAATCCGTACGGTTCTCGATTGGCGCGATGATTGAGTGCGCCGTGAGAATGCGCGATGTAGTTCAATTCGCTGCAAATTCAGCGGGTACATGTGAAATCGATTCGATTTGAATCGACGCGGTCTATCAGTCCGGCACGTAGCCGGCACCGCGGTTTGTCAGGCCGGCGCGTAAGCCGCATATTGAAAGCAAGTTCGAGCAGATGAAGAGCAACGAGATTCGCAGCCGATTTCTGAAGTACTTTGAATCGAACGGCCACAGCATCGTGCCGTCCAGTTCACTCGTCCCGGGCAACGATCCCACCTTGTTGTTCACCAATGCCGGCATGGTGCAATTCAAGGATGTCTTCCTCGGGCAGGAACATCGGCCGTACTCGAGGGCGACGACATCGCAGCGCTGTGTGCGTGCCGGCGGCAAGCACAACGATCTCGAAAACGTCGGTTACACCGCCCGCCATCACACCTTCTTCGAGATGCTCGGCAACTTCAGCTTTGGCGATTATTTCAAGCGTGACGCCATCCGTTTCGCATGGCAGCTCTTGACCGAGGAATATGGTCTCGATCCGCAACGCATGTGGATCACTGTGTACCAGACCGATGACGAGGCCTATGACCTGTGGGTCAAGGACATCAAGGTCCCGCCAGAACGGGTAGCCCGAATCGGCGACAAGCCAGGCGGTGTTCAGTACCAGAGCGACAATTTCTGGCAAATGGGTGATACCGGACCATGTGGACCGTGTTCGGAGATCTTCTGGGACCATGGGCCTGATGTTGCCGGCGGCCCGCCGGGGAGCGCCGATGCCGACGGCGATCGTTACATTGAGATCTGGAATCTCGTATTCATGCAGTTCAACCGCGACGAGCAGGGCACGTTGCACCCGTTACCGAAACCCTCGGTTGATACGGGAATGGGTCTGGAGCGGATTGCCGCGGTGTTGCAGGGCGTGCATTCCAACTACGAAATCGATCTGTTTCGCGACCTCATCAAGGCAGCGGCGCGTGCTACCCGTTGCGAGGATCTCGAAAACAACTCGCTGAAAGTCATTGCCGATCACATCCGCGCCTGCAGCTTCCTGATTGCCGATGGTGTCATTCCGAGCAACGAAGGTCGCGGTTACGTGCTGCGCCGGATCATTCGTCGTGCCGTGCGTCATGGTTACAAACTTGGCTGTACACGGCCGTTCTTCCACACGCTGGTGGCCGGTTTGTCGCGCGTCATGGGCGAGGCTTATCCCGAGTTGCCGGCATCACAAAAGCGTGTTGCCGCGACCTTGAAGCAGGAAGAAGAGCGCTTTGCCGAGACACTCGAAAACGGTATGGGTGTACTCGAAGGCGCGTTGCTGCGAGAGGATCGAATGCTCGACGGCGAAACGGTGTTCCGACTCTACGACACGTTTGGTTTTCCGGTTGATCTGACCGCCGACATCGCCCGCGAGCGCGGTGTGCAAGTCGATTTCGCCGGTTTCGAAGCCGCCATGGAGCGACAGCGCGAACGGGCGCGCGCCGCTTCGCGCTTCCAGAGCGCGCGCGCTGTTGAATACAGCGGTCAGGAAACCGAGTTTCACGGTTATGAATCGCTCAACCTGCAGGGCAGCGTCGTTGCCGTGTACCGCGAGGGCACTGCGGTCGAGCGTCTGGAAAAGGGTGAACTCGGAATTGTTGTGCTGGACCGAACGCCTTTCTACGCCGAAGCGGGCGGCCAGGTTGGTGACCGCGGCATACTTGTCACTGCGAACAGTCCTTTTGCCACTTTCAGAGTGGCAGACACGCAGAAGATCCAGTCCGGCGTCTATGGCCACCACGGGGAGGCGGTCAAGGGCGAAATCAAAGTTGGCGATACGGTCAACGCCCAGGTCGATGTTCGTCTGCGCCGGGCGACCATGTTCAATCACTCGGCAACCCACTTGATGCACGCTGCGCTGCGCAAGGTTCTCGGCGACCATGTCCAACAGAAGGGCTCACTGGTGGACGAACAGCGGACGCGATTCGACTTTTCGCATCCCAAGCCGATGACGCCGGGAGAAATCGCGCGTGTCGAGGCGCTGGTTAACGAAGAAATACGGCGCAACGTTGCCGTCAAGTCGAAAATCATGAAGTATGACGAAGCGATCAAAGCCGGTGCGATGGCGCTGTTTGGAGAGAAATACGGCGACGAAGTGCGCGTCATTGTCATGGGTGATTTTTCCACCGAGTTGTGTGGTGGCACACATGTTTCGCGCAGCGGTGACATTGGCTTCTTCAAGATTGTGCTGGAAACAGGCGTGGCTGCCGGGATCCGCCGCGTCGAGGCAGTCACTGGCCAGGGTGCGGTGGAGTACGTTCAAAAGCGCGAAACGCAGTTCGCAGAAATTGCAGCGGCGCTCAAAGCAAGTCCTGAAGAAGTTGAACACCGCCTGGTGCAGGTCCTCGACAACGTCAAGCGACTGGAGAAGGAACTTGACCGGCTCAAGTCGAAGATGGCTGTTGCACAGGGCGATGATCTGGCCGACCAGGCTCAGAGCGTCGGGTCGATCAAGGTTCTGGCGAGCCGGCTCGACGGCGCTGATGCAAAAACACTGCGCGAAACCATCGACAAACTGCGCGACAAACTGAGGAGTGCAGTGATCGTACTGGGCAGTGCTGATGCCGGCAAAGTGACGCTCATCGCCGGGATTACGCCTGATTTGACAGACAAGGTGAAGGCCGGCGAGCTGGTCAACTTTGTCGCCAAGCAGGTCGGCGGCAAGGGAGGTGGGCGGCCGGATATGGCCCAGGCGGGCGGAACCGACGCTGCAGCGTTGCCGCAGGCCCTGGCGAGTGTCCCGGAATGGGTCAAAGAGCGGGTGCCTGCTGAGTAGTTCCAGCCTGTTGCCCGGCGCGAATTCGCCTTAACGCCTGCGCTGCCTGGCTGGTCAACATTTAGACCGGCGTGTGTCGGCGGGATCTTCGTGGCGCTACCAATGACCTACCCGTGTTCTGCTAGCCCGCTGGCCGTCCCAGGCTGTCAGCCCATTCCATGGCCTCGATCTGCGCGCGATTGATGAGTTCCGGACTGAGGGCCGGCAATGCCGCCAGTGCGTCAGCGACGCCGCGTTGGTCGGAACTTTCCAGTGCCACGGTCAGATTCATCAATGTCCCCAGCAGGCCGGACCGATTTAGCAGTGCACGCTTGACTTCGACGTCGAGCGGCAGGGGCTGGACTATTTCCGCCAGTGGCATTCCAAGCAGCGCGTCGGAGAGCGACAGAATTCCGACCATGAAGGCGCGCTCGCGAAATGACGTGTTACTGCTATGAAGCCCCGTGCTGACCTGTTCCATGAAGCGCCCGCGAATACTTGCAAGTGTTGTCAGTGGGCTTGGATGTTTTACGCCAGGCGCGTCGCCCAACGTGTACATCAGTATCTGCAGCCAGCGACTGAGTTGATTGCGTCCCAGAACCATCAATGCATGGCTGATCGACGTGATCCTTTGGCGAGCACCGACGGCAACTGAATTTACCACCCGCAGCAGACTGACTGTGAGGTCTGGGTCCTCACGGAACACTGCTTCAATATCTTCCGCATTGGCGTCGCTGATGCCAAGTCCGATCAGGCGCATGATTCTGTTTGTCGCAGGCGATACTTTGCGCCGGCTGAGAACCAATGGCTTGGCAAAATAGTAACCTTGGAACAATTCGAATCCGAGCTCGCGACACAACGCAGCCTGTTCATGCGTGTCGACTTTCTCCGCAAGTAACCGTACTGGATAACGACACAGAGCTGCTACCATCTGGCGCAGTTCGCTGGCGGATACGCCGGCAATCTCGACCTTGAAGATGTCAATATGTTGAAACAGTTTTGCCTTGCTGATGTCGGCTCGACGCATATCGTCGAGGGCGAAAATGTATCCCTGGCTTTTGAGAAATTTGACGCGGCTGATTACGTCTTCGGTAATCTCGATTGTCTCCAACAGTTCAATGACGATCTTGTCGCGTGGCAATAACTCCACAAGATCACTCATCAGCAAGGCGGTGTCGAAGTTGATGAACCCACGGTATTCGCCGAGCACTGCCTCGATACCAAGATCGACGAATGCGTGATTGATCACGGTCGCCGTGGCGACCGATCCATCTGCAAATGCAGCCCGGTTCAGGCTTCCCGAGCGAAACAGAAGCTCGAATGCCGCAATGCTGCCCTGCTTGTCGAGAATTGGTTGGCGGCCAAGGAAGATCTGTTCAGCGGGATTCGGAACCGCCTTGCCGGGCGAAGGGTTGCGTCGTTGAGGCTGCTGCAAGTGGATGCCCTGTCCGTTACCGGGTACACATCAATGGTCGCGATTGGTTCATCAACCAATGACGATCTTCCTCATTGACCTAACGGTATCGAACTGCCGAACTTTAGACGCGTTACGACTTGTCAGATTAGCCTGACGCGCCTCTCGTTGGCTGTCGCCGGCGCAGCGGCGACGAAGGGTGCCTAAAAGGGCAACTCCGCGTCCGCTTTGACCTCGGTTAGCGCCTTGCGGAATGCCTGCTTTATACGCTCCAGCGCGGCTTCGCTGTCGCCTTCAAAGCGCAGCACGACCACTGGCGTGGTGTTGGATGCCCTCGCCAGTCCGAACCCGTCCGGATACTCGACGCGAATACCATCGATGGTAGATACGTTGGTCGCGCCCGGGAACTGCGCTGTTTTTTGCAGTGTCTCGATGAACGTGTAATTTTCCCCTTCAGCGAGCTTGACCTGCAGTTCAGGCGTGTTGACCGAGTCGGGTAGTTGTTCGAACACGGCGCCAACATCGTCCTGCGAGCTGAGATATTCGAGCAGGCGCGCCCCGGCGTAGACACCGTCGTCGAAACCGTACCAGCGTTCGCCGAAGAAAATGTGGCCGCTCATTTCGCCGGCCAGTGGTGCGCCGCTTTTTTTCATCTGCGCCTTGATCAACGAGTGACCGGTTTTCCACATGGTGGGCTTGCCGCCGTGCTGGCTGATCCAGGGCGCCAGATTCCTTGTGCATTTGACGTCGAACAGAATCTCGGCACCGGGCTTTCGCGACAGCACATCTGCCGCAAACAGCATGAGCTGCCGGTCAGGGTAAATAATCTTGCCTTCCTTGGTGACAACACCGAGCCGATCACCATCACCATCGAAGGCGAAACCAATCTCGGCATTGCCGCTGCGCAATGCTTTGATCAAATCAGCGAGGTTCTTCGGTTGCGAGGGATCCGGATGGTGATTCGGAAACGTTCCGTCGACTTCGCAGAACAGCTCTTCGACTTCGCAACCGAGTTGGCGGTACAGATCCGGTGCCACGCCACCGGCGACGCCATTGCCGCAATCGACCGCAATGCGCATCGGTCTGGCCAGTTTGACGTCAGAAACGATGCGATCGAGGTAGGCCTGTCTAATATCGCGTTGCGAAACAGAACCGTCGCCGCTTTTCAGTTTGTTTTCCTCAATACGTGTGCGCAATGCGACAATTTGCTCGCCCGAGAGCGTTTCGCCGCCGAGCATCATTTTCAGGCCGTTATATTCGGGCGGGTTATGACTCCCGGTAACCATGACGCCGCTGCCGGTTTCGAAAAAGTGTGCTGCGAAATACAGCATCGGAGTAGTGACCTGTCCGACATCGATAACGTTGACACCGGTCTGGCGCAGACCGTCGGCGAGCGCACCGCTCAATTCGGGGCCGGACAGACGGCCGTCACGCCCGACACACACAGCATCACATTTTCGATCGAGAGCTTCTGATCCAATGGCGCGGCCGATTATCGTTACTGACTCACGGGTAAGGGTATCGCCAACAATTCCACGGATATCGTAGGCTTTGAAAATTTGTCGGGCTGGCAGCATTGGTTAGGTCTTTGTACTTGTTGATATAGAAGACTATTGTTGCACCGGTTGCAGGTTCTTTTCCGTCACAACCGGGTGATCCTGAGGAAGGTGTTGACGAAGAAAGCCGAGCACACGTTGCGGCAACCATGACAGATTACCCGGAAACGCGCCCGATACAAAACCGACGTGTCCACCCTCATTGGTGACTTCGAACTCAACGTGCACGTTTTTCTTCACGCAGCCCGGCAGATATCGCCCCGGCAAAAAGGGATCGTTACGCGCATGTACGATCAGTGTCGGAACCGCGATATTTCCGAGTTCGGATATGCTGCTGGCGCGGGTCCAGTAATCGACTACATCGCGGTATCCGTGCACCGGTGCGGTGAATGCGTCGTCAAAGCTACGCAGCGAAAATGCCGCACGAACCCGGCGCCGGCGCCCCGCGTTCGGATAACGCGCCAGTTTCTCCAGTGCTTTCGGTTTCAGGGAACGCAGGAAATGAAGGCCGTAAACGCGATTGAAGCCTGATCCGAGACGGTGGCCGGCAACCATCAGGTCGAGCGGTGCAGATATGGCAGTTGCCGCTGCAACCACGGCGTGCGCGGCTTGCCGCTCGCGAGCCAGCCATTTGAGCAAGGCGTTGCCGCCGAGCGATACGCCGGCAGCGAATACGGGTTTGTTGGTGCGCGAAGCGACCAACCGCAACATCCAGTCGATTTCGCTGGCATCGCCTGAGTGGTAGGCGCGCTGTAATCGGTTTGGTTCGCCGCTGCAGCCGCGAAAATGTGCCACGATTCCGCGCCAGCCTGCCGCTGCCACGGCGTGCATCAGAATGCACGCATAGTGGCTGCGAGAGCAGCCCTCTAGTCCGTGAAACAGGACCACCGTTGGGCCGTCATGCGTCGGATTCACCCAGTCGAAGTCAACGAAATCGCCGTCCGGTGTCTCGATTCGCTCACGCTGATACGCCGGCGCTGCGGTGCGCAGGGCGAGATAGGGATAGATCGTCTGCAGATGGCCGCCGGGTAACCACCATGGTGCCTTATAAACGGGTGCTTTATAAACCGGTGCGCTATAAACCGGCGCATCATCAGGTGCATGTGCTGTCATCAATGGAGCACCGAAGGGGGAGCCTCGCCGGTCTGTTCGTCAGGCATGGGCGATGCGTGATGCACCAGCATTTGCCAGCCATGATCCGAACGCACAAAGATGTTGGTGGCGATTGCGCTGGCCGGCGAGAACGCACCCCGCACGTAAGTGATGCGCTCGACGACACTGTGCACCGACAAGATGCGCCCCGGCACACTTCGCGCATCAAGCAGTTTGAATTTCAGCTCTGGCCCGCGGGCAAATATTCGACGCCAGCTTTCTCGAACTGCGTCGATTCCCCGGTGGCGGGGCCCGCCGGGATGAACACAGACAATGTCGTCGTCCTCGGCCCACACCGCCATCATCTGCGCCAGGTCGGCCCGCTCAATCGCCTGGTAGAACACCTGCTGGGCCTTTTCGGCTGTCGCGAACTCGCTGATCATAATTGCTTCTAATCGAAATGGTTCTTGCCGGAACTGGTCTTTTCGAAGCCGTTCTCCTCAATAAGGTTTGGCTCGAAATTGCTGTTACGCAAAGCCGCTATTTGTCGCATTAACGTAGCAGGGTCGAGTTTTACCATGCAATCGAAGTGCTTTAGCGGACACGTGCGTTGAAAGCATGGGCTGCAGGGCAGGTCCAGTTTTACCACGCGTGCCGCATCGGACAACGGCGGCGTAAACGCCGGCGAGCTCGAACCGTAGATGGCAATGGTCGGGCGGTCGAGTGCTGCAGACACGTGCATCAGCCCCGAATCGTTGGTCACGACGAGATCGGCGCCAGAGAGCAGGACAGTGGCTTCGTCAAGGCTGGTCGTTCCGCAAAGATTGGTTGCGTGGCCGCCGCTGACACGGGCAATTTCCTCGCCGACCGGTCTGTCGGCAGCCGAACCCAACAACCAAATTGCATAGCCCTTGTCGGCCAGATGCTTTGCCAGGATGGCGAAATAATCGGCCGGCCAGCGTTTTGCCGGGCCGAATTCTGCCCCTGGACAAAAACAGGCAAGTCGCTGTGGCGAGCCCAGTTTGAGGCGTTTACAGGTGTCGCTGAACTCACTCTCGGTGACATGCAGGCGAGGATTCGCAACGGGTCGCTGCAGCTCGGAGCCGGCCGGTTGTGCCAGCCATGCAAAGCGCTCCACCATCAGCGGCAATCGCTGCTTGTCGAGCGGCCTGCGATCGTTGAGCAAACCGTAGCGCATCTCGCCGATGTAACCGATGCGCCTGCCGATCCCGGCAAACCATGGTGCCAATGCACTCTTGAACGAATTCGGCAATACGTAGGCATGCGAATAGCCGTGTTGCGCCAGCTCACGGCCAACACGGCGCCGCTGCCGCAGTGCGAGTTGTCCGTGCCCGAATGGGTTCTCGATAGTCTTTGCCACCTCGGGCATGCGTCCGTAGACCGGCAACACCCATTTCGGTGCGAACACATCAATCGCCGATGCTGGCCGCTGCGCGGCGAGGCGAGCCAGCAGAGGCTGCGACAGGACCGCGTCACCGATCCACGACGGCGCCACCACGAGGGTCCTGCCTGGTTGGTCTTTCGTTCGAGTCATTGATCGACGATCGCCGGCTATTTGAAGGTCAGATCCGGCGAGGGCTGACGCAACGATCTGTACTAGTGTCCGCCGCCCGGGGAGCCGCCTTTGAGCACATAACGTGTGCCGCAATAAGGGCACAACACCTCGCCGGTTTCCTCGATTGCAAGGAATACACGCGGGTGGGCGTTCCACACCATTTGTTCATCCGTGGGACAGTGCAACGGCAACTCCGCAGCACTGATCTCGACCACGCGCGCTGAGTTCTTGATGTCATTGTCCATGGAAGTCGTGCGGGCGTTGTGCGGCTAGATGTTGGTCAGCCAGGCGCGGTGTGCCGGTGAGCGACCGTTGACAACGTCAAAGAACAATTCTTGCAGCTTTTTCGTGATCGGACCGCACCGGCCGTTACCGATTTGACGATTGTCGAGTTCACGTATCGGCGTAACTTCGGCCGCGGTTCCGGTGAAAAATGCCTCATCAGCGACATATATGTCATCCCGTGTGAGTCGTTTGGAATGCATCTCGAGCCCGATCTCTCTGGCGAGAGTCATGACGGTGTCGCGCGTGATACCCATCAGCGCTGATGTGAGTTCCGGCTCGTAGAGCTTGCCGTTCTTCACGATAAACAGATTTTCCCCGGCACCTTCTGCGACGAAGCCGTCGACATCGAGCAGCAGTGCTTCGTCGTAGCCATCATTGATCGCTTCCTGGTTGGCAAGAATTGAATTGGCGTACGTGCCCGAATACTTCGCGCGGCACATCGTAACGTTGACATGATGGCGCGCAAAGCTCGACGTCTTGACGCGGATACCCTTTTCCAGACCGTCGTCCCCAAGGTAGGCACCCCATGGCCAGGCCGCGATCGCTATGTGGACGGTGGCGCCTTTCGGCGACACGCCCATCCGCTCCGATCCATAAAACGCGATCGGCCTGACGTAGCATGATTCCAGGTTGTTTTGTTTGACGACCATGCGACAAGCCTCGACCACGACGTCGCGTTCGCAGGGCATCTTCATCATGTAGATATGTGCCGAACTGTAAAGCCGATCGATGTGCTCGGTGAGCCTGAATATGGCTGGGCCGTCGGGCGTCTTGTATGCCCTCAGGCCCTCGAACACGGCAAGACCGTAATGCAGTGAATGGGTCAGCACATGCGTGGTCGCGTCCCGCCACGGCACCATCTTGCCGTCGTACCAAATGACGCCATCCAGGTCGGCCATCGACATTGCTACTACCCCTCACAGACCAAAAAAAGATCGCAAGTGTAGCGCAACTCGGTCGCTGCGGTCTTGTCGTACGCATTTGCTGCCTTTGGCAGGCAGGCTATGACGCAGGCGCGCAGCGCTGTTGGTTGGCGATCAGGCGTTATGCTCGTCGAACACCCATGACCATAGCCGCACCACGGCAGCGGCCTCGTTGCTGACCTCGGCGAGGTCGAGGCGAGCATAGCGCTCGCCTTGCAGCCTGAGCGCATGCTGGCGCGCGCGAAACGAACGGTAGGCGCCGACCACTTCAGCGGCAAGATCCGGCGGGATGAGATCGAGTTCTGCTGCCAGATTAAGCAGCGCCAGGTTTCCGATGTTGCCGGTCATCTGCGGATGTCTGGCGGCGTAGCCGAGGACCAGATACTGAACGATGAACTCGACGTCGACGATGCCCCCGATGTCGTGCTTGAGGTCGAACAGGCCACTCTTGTTGGGGTGCCCGTCGCGCATTTTCTGGCGCATGTTGACGACCTCGGCGCGCAAACTGTCGAGTTCTCTGGTCTGAGCCAGAACATCGATGCGAATCTTTTCGAACGCAGCGCTGATCGCGCTGTCGCCACAGACTGCCCTGGCCCGCGACAATGCCTGGTGCTCCCACACCCAGGCCTGTTTGAACTGGTAGTTTCGAAAGGCCTCGATGCTGCTGACCAGCAGGCCGGCCGCTCCGTTTGGCCGCAGTCGCAGGTCGGTCTCATAGAGCACGCCCGCTGCGGTCGTGCTGGTCAACCAGGTGTTAATGCGTTGAGCGAGGCGGCCATAGATCTCCGAGGCGTGCTCATCGTCGTCGTCGTACAGAAAAATGATATCCAGGTCTGATGCATAACCGAGTTCTTTGCCGCCGAGTTTTCCGTAGCCAACAACGCTAAAGCGGGGATCATCGCGATGGCGTCGGCTCAGACTGCGCCAGACAAATTGCAGCGATTCGTCGAGCAGTACCGCAGCCAGGTCAGACAAATCATCGGACAGCGTTTCCAGGTCAATGCCATTGGCAAGGTCAATGGCGAGCAAGCGAAACGTCTGTGCGTGTTTGAAATGACGCAGCAGGTCCATTTGCCGTTCCGGGCTGTCGCTCTCGGCCTCCAGCTCCGCATGCAGTTCTGCCTGAAGTCGTTGCCAGTCGGGCAGACCGCTGCGTTGCGGCGCAATCAGTTCGTCGAGCAGCACCGGCTGGCGGGCAAGGTATTCTGCAGCCCAGGGGCTCGCCGACGCGAGCCGTGCCACCGCCGTCAGTGCACGCGGGTATTCGAGAAGCAGCGCCAGATAGGACTCGCGACGGCCGATGGATTCAATAATTGCGAGCATTCGATCGAGCGTAACGTCGGGCTTTGTTTCGTTGGCCGCAGCCTGAATGAGTGAGGGCATCAGGCGCTCCAGCCGTGACTGTCCCGAGGCCGACATGCGGGTAAAGCGGCTACTATCCCGATAGCGCGCCAGACGCTGTCGCGTCGATTCAGCATCGGAAAATCCGAGTGCCTGCAGTTGTGATTCCGCTTCCGCATCGGAGATCGTGCGCAACCATATGTCCGCACACGGCGTGGACGGCGCCTGCCGGCTTTCGGAAAAAATGGCGTCGAACTGCTTCTGCACGTTGCGCCGGTGCAGCGCGAGTTCAGCGGTGAAATCTGCTGTGCTGGAAAAGCCCATTGCGGTAGCGATCAACTGCCGGTCTTGCGAAGATTTCGGGAGTTTCTGTGTCTGTTTGTCATCGAGATACTGCAGCCGGTGCTCGAGGTCGCGCAGAAATATATAGGCAGCGCGCAATTCGCCAGTCGCTTGCTCGTCGAGCAGTCCGCGCATTTGCAATTGCTCCAGCGCGCGCAACGTCGATCGCTCCCGCAGCGCCCGCTCATCGCCTCCTCGGATCAACTGAAACACCTGAACCACGAACTCGATCTCGCGGATGCCGCCCGGGCCGAGCTTGATATCGTTACCTGACTCGCGCCGGCGTACTTCTTGTCGGATCTGCGAGTGGAGATCGCGCAGGCTTTCCAGTGCCGAGAAATCCAGATGCCGCCGGTACACGAAAGGCGAGGCTATCGCGACCAGTTCCTTGCCCCGATCGCCCGTCAGCGGGCGCGCCTTGACCCAGGCATAGCGTTCCCATTCCCGGCCCTGGGTGTAGAAGTATTCTTCGAGCATGTCAAAACTGACCACCGCTGGTCCGCTCTCACCATAGGGCCTCAGCCGGGTATCGACGCGGAATACGAAGCCGTCTTCCGTGTAATTGGAAATCATTCCGATGATCTTGCGCGAAAGGCGGGAGAAGTAATCGTGATTGTCGATTTTGCGCGCGCCGTCGGTCTTGCCCGCTTCGGGATAAACGAAGATCAGATCAATGTCGGATGAGACATTCAACTCACGTCCCCCGAGCTTGCCCATGGCAACGACATGCAACAGTTGCCGTTGGCCGGCGCTATTGGTCGGATCGCCGTAGGTTTCGCGAAGTGAAGCCTGATAGAAATCCAGTGCCGAGCGCAGCGTTTCCTCGGCCAGCGTTGTGACGGTTTCCATCACTTCCCGCAGGTCGGCCAGACCTCCGAGGTCACGCACGATGATGCGCGCCATGACAGCTTGACGCAGTTTTCTGAACTTGCGCGCCAGCCCGGCTGCTTCCTCCCCCTCAGGGCTCGCAGCGGCCTTTATCTGCTCGACTGAAAAAGGGCTTCGTATATCTCCCGGATCGACACGGCAGGAGCCGGAATTGACCAGGCCGCGCAAGTAACGCGATAGGCCGGTGGCATGGGCAACAAGATCGTTCAGGGCCGGGGGATTTTTCATACACTGAGTTACAATATAACCCTGTCAGGTCACCGGCCTGCTTGGCACACAGGGGTGATGACGAGGTTTTGCGGCGCGGCCAAAACGGGCGCGATCGCCACCGGGTCGGGATCGAACCTGGCGATCCAACGGCTCAGGATGTCGTTGGCGAGTTGGTGCTGTCATATCTTGGCAACAATGTGTCGTCTCTCCGTGTTCGGGAATCCACAATTCTGTCGGTAAACGCGGTGGCTCGCGCAACGTTGTTGGCCTGCTGATGAAAGTTCCCGCGTAGGGGATTTTTTTCGATTCAAGTCAATCTTAACTGAAGCACTCTTCGCGCTGCGACAATTTACGATTCCGAGCCATTGCGTTGCTTAAACACGGATTCAGATTCCTAAAACTCGGCTGCTTCTGGCTGTACCGGCTCGTTTTCTGGCTGGTCCTCCTGACGGGCATCGCCTGGGCCTTGGTTGTCATGGTCCTGTCTTACTTCGTTTTGCCACACGTCGACGAGTACTCGGAGCCGATCCTCAGCTCCGTGTCACAGGCGATTGGTCAAACGGTGGAAATTGGCCGAGTCGAGGGAGGTTGGCGCAACTATCGGCCGGCACTGACATTTTTCGATGTTCAGGTGCACGAGGCTGGCGGCATGCAAACGTTGGCGCTCGATCGCGTCGACACAGTGTTGTCATGGAAATCACTGATTGTCGGCAACTTTGTCTTCGACCTCATCGAGTTCTCCGGCTCGAATATTGAGTTGCGGCGCGATTCCATCGGCACATTATGGGTGGCCGGCAAGGCGGTGGAACGAAAGCAGCCCGGAGACCGATCGAGGTTGCTGAACTGGCTCCTTGCCCAGGAACAGATTGTCGTCAGCGGCGCGCAGGTCGCGTGGATAGATGAGATGCGCTCGGCACCGGCGCTGCAGGTCGAGGACGTCAGGCTGCGTATCGAGAACAGCGGCAAACGGCACCGCTTCGGCTTGACCGGCAAACCGCCTGCTGAACTGGCCTCTGAGATCACGCTCAATGCCGACTTCTACGGCGACGCAGTCGAAAGCATTGAAGGCCAGGCGCGCCTTTATGCCGAGTTCGAGTATGTCAATCTGGCCTATGCCCAGGAGTGGTTCTCGTTACCGCTCGATATTGACTCCGGACTGGGGGTACTACGGCTGTGGATGGACATCGAGAATCGTGTAGTGCAGCGCGTCATAGCAGAGGGAAACCTGGTTAACGTTGCCGGTCGGCTCGACCCGGGGCTCGATACGTTTGCGCTGGCAAGTCTGTCTGGCAGGGTGCAATGGGACGACGACGCGATGACCAACACGATTGCAATGTCGGACCTCACCTTCGAGACGGTTGACGGCGTGCGCTTTGCGCCGGCAACCATTTCGCTGAAGACGCCGCGCGGGGCGCAGTACCGCACCGAGCTGCGGGTTCGTTCGCTCGACCTGGCACCTCTGGTCGAACTGAGCCGGTTCCTCCCCCTGGATGCACAAACTCGCGACAAGCTCGCGGCGTGGCAGCCCAGTGGCGTGATCGATCAGATGAGGGCAAGTTGGCTGAAAGCAGCTGATAGCCGTCAGGCGCTCAGCCTCGACGGAGAATTTCGTCAGCTGTCGCTCAATTCCGTTGGCAAACTGCCCGGTTTCAGTGGTATGAGCGGCTCGGTGGTCGTTTCCGGCGCTGGCGGCTCGGTCGCCCTGAAGACGAAGAATGCCGTGCTGGACTACCAGCAGATATTTCCCGAACCGATTCCTTTTGACTACCTTGACGCCGATGCCAGCTGGCAACTGGACGCGAACAGCGTACGCGTAAACATCGATAGTCTTTCATTCACCAATGCGCACGGCGCCGGCAAGCTGAACGGCTCTTATTTCTATCCCGGTCAGGGGCGCGGTGACATCGACGTGCGGGCGGTGCTGGTGCGGGGCGAAGCGCGCGATCTGTGGCGCTATTTCCCGCATCGCATTGAGAAGACGCGCGACTGGCTCAAGCAGGGGCTGGTTAGTGGCGTGTCCGACAACGCACGGCTGCATTTCGCTGGCCGTTTGGACGACTTTCCGTTCGACGATAGCAGCGAAGGCATTCTCGAAATCAGTGCTGCCGTGCGTGATGGGGCGGTGCGAATCGGCGAGGACTGGCCATTGATCGAGGATATCAATGGCGAATTTCTGCTGACTGGCGATCGAATTGATATCAAGCCGCGTAGCGCTACGATCATGGGCGCCGACGTATCCGAGTCTCGAGTGTCGGTCGTCAATGTAGGCAAGAAGGGTCAGGCCCGATTGCTGTTGAATGGTAAAGCGGTCGCCGAAGTCGGTCAGTATCTGCGATTTATTGCCGACAGTCCGGTCGCACGGTACACCAAGGGCGCGACCGCAAACATGCGCGGGCGGGGTATTGGAAATCTGGAACTACGGTTGGATTTGCCGTTCCATGACCGCGTTTCGACCACGGTCGAAGGTGTGCTCGATATGGCCGGGCCGACGTTTTCGATCAGTCCGCGTGCGCCGCAGATGACTGACTATGCTGTGCGACTTGAGTTTGACAGGAACACGGTGGCATTTCGCAATGGCCGCGCGCGCATGCTCGGTGGCCCGGTACGCTTCGGCTCCGTGGTCAGTCGCACGGGAACCCGTTCGCTGCATCTCGGTGGCGTCGCGGCGGCTCGCAATGTGGGTTTATTTTTGAACCTGCCGGCGCTGACACGATTGACCGGCCGCACCGAGTGGCAGGGCAATCTGAGCTTTGGCGCAGCGGGATCGCACCTGCAACTCGAATCATCGTTGGTGGGTATCGGCTCGCGCATGCCGGCGCCACTGGACAAGCTCGAGCCGGTTGCGCTGCCGCTCCGCCTTGACCTGTGGACCCGAGGGGGTGGGCGCAATGAGTATGCGCTGCGGCTGGACAAAGTCGGTAGCGCGCGACTGGCGTCGATGGCAGGTAAGCTCGAGCGTGGTGAGATTGTGTTCGGCGGCGACGCGATCGCACTTCCAGAGCGTAGCGGGCTCGTCATCCGGGGCGAACTGAACTTGCTGGATTTCGACGGCTGGCGGCGGGTGACGGCGGATTTGCGAGCGGAAAAATCGGCTGCGATGACGGTAGCGTTGGAATCGATGGATCTGCGAGTGGCCCGGTTGCTATTTGGTGGACGGACATTCAAAGAGCTGCGCATTAGCGGTGAGCAGATCAAGGAGACCTTGCAGATCGGCCTGGCCGGCCCGCAAGCCAAGGGCAGCATGCAGGTCGCGTCCGACGCCGATGGCAGGGAACGCATCAATGCGCGATTTGACTATTTGAACTTGACGCGCGACGAGCCATCCATCAGCGTTCCACTGCCACCCGAGCAGCAAACGGCGCGATTTCGTATCCCGGCGGCGCTCAACGTGATCGCCGAGCAATTCGAGTTCGAGGGCATGAAGCTCGGCCGGCTCGAGTTGCTGGCCGAGCCGGAAGAGGGTGGATGGGAACTGCAGCGGCTGGCGCTGACTAATCCGGACGGGCGCATCGATATCAAGGGCGTATGGCGCATCACCGGGCGTCCCCACGCCGAATACGTTGTGCGCTTTGAGGCGTCGGACACCGGCAAGTTTCTGGCGCGTCTTGGTCATGCCGAGACAGTGCGAGGTGGAACCGCCTCGTTGAGTGGACCCGTCAGCTGGTTGGGCGGGCCGTTTCGTCCAGACCTGCCGACGCTCAGTGGCAAGCTTAGACTGGAAGCGGCTGATGGCCGGTTTGCGCAGGTCGATCCGGGCGCTGCACAGCTCATTGGCATATTGAGTCTGCAAGCGTTGCCGCGGCGTATTACGCTGAATTTCAAGGACGTATTTTCGAGTGGTTTCAGTTTTGATCGCATCGAGGCCGATGTTGCAGTGAGTGCAGGCGTGGCAAGGACCGAGAACTTTCGCATGGACGGTGTCTCTGCCGAGGTGACGATGAAGGGCGAGGTCAACCTGGTGGCCGAGACGCAAGACCTCGAAGTCCATGTCAGACCGATGTTGTCCAGTGCTGCCGCTGTCGCTGGTGCGGCCGTTGTCAATCCGCTGGTTGGAGTGGCCACGTTGTTAGTGCAGAAGGCGCTCGGCGATCCGGTCGAACAGGCTGCGTCCCGGGATTATCGTGTAACGGGCAGTTGGGGAAATCCACAAGTGGAGCGTATCGAACGTGAGCCGCCAAACGCCGCGCCGCGAGCGGTGCGCTGAATGCAGCGCTGCGCGTTGGCTGCGGGCGCGAGTGTGCCGGCGCGTAGACTGGCCAGTCGCAAATGATACTGAACTGAGGGGAACGAAGTGTCACTAAAAGAACTGTCTGCAATCAGCAGCGAACAACTCCTGTCAACAGCCAGCGATACGCTGCTGCTGCCCAACGGTTTGGACTCGAACCGGTTGTCGCATGTGTTCGGGCAGATCATGACGCACCAGGTTGATTATGCTGATCTGTATTTTCAGTACAGTCGAAGCGAGGGCTGGAGTCTGGAAGATGGCATCGTAAAGATCGGCAGCTTTAATATTGAGCAGGGCGTTGGCGTGCGTGCCGTGAGCGGCGAGAAGTCCGCGTTTGCCTATTCCGACGATATCAGCCTCAATGCCCTGGAGTCCGCGGCCAGTGCGACGCGAGCGATCGCACGGCAGGGCACGGCCGGTGAAGCTGGCCTGGTACGGTCCGGCCAGGTGCCTTCTCTGTATTCGGCGAGTGATCCACTGTCGAGCCTGTCGGACAGGCAGAAGGTCGCGTTGCTCGAAAAGCTCGAGGGTTTGGTACGTGGCATGGACCCGCGCGTTTGTCAGGTCATTGCGAGCCTGGCCGGTGAGCATGACGTTGTACTGATTGCACGTAACGACGGGCTCTACACGGCCGACGTGCGGCCGTTGGTGAGGTTGTCGGTGCAGGTCATCGTCGAGCAGTCCGGGCGGCGCGAGCAGGGTTCTGCCGGTGGCGGCGGGCGCTTCGACTATGATTATTTCAGTGACGAAATATTGCAGCGGTATGCGCGCAAAGCGGTTGATCAGGCTTTGTTGAACCTCGAAGCGGCCCCGGCACCAGCCGGGACGATGACGGTGGTTCTCGGCCCGGGATGGCCCGGGGTGCTGCTTCATGAGGCGATCGGTCACGGACTGGAGGGCGACTTCAACCGCAAAGGCAGCTCTGCCTTTAGCGGGCGCATTGGTGAGAGGGTGGCTGCACCCGGAGTAACTGTGGTTGACGATGGCACGATTCCCGGGCGACGGGGTTCGTTGACGGTTGATGACGAGGGAAACCAGACTCAGAACACGGTGTTGATCGAGAATGGCGTGTTGCGTACCTATATGCAGGACATGCTCAATGCGCGACTGATGAAAGTGCAGCCGACTGGCAACGGCCGGCGCGAATCCTATGCGCACATCCCGATGCCGCGAATGACAAATACCTATATGCTCAACGGTGACCGGGAGCAGGGGGAAATCATCGAGTCGGTGGACAAGGGCTTGTATGCCGTGAACTTTGGCGGCGGCCAGGTCGATATTGTCAGTGGCAAGTTCGTCTTTTCCGCCTCTGAAGCGTACTTGATCGAGAATGGCAAGATCACGCAGCCGGTAAAGGGTGCGACGTTAATCGGTAACGGGCCGGACGTGTTGACGCGGGTGTCAATGATTGGCAATGACATGGCTCTCGATCCCGGCGTCGGAACCTGCGGCAAGGACGGGCAGAGCGTGCCGGTCGGAGTGGGGCAACCGACGCTTCGTGTCGACGGGTTGACCGTTGGCGGAACCAGTACGTGAGCGCGCCATGTCCGCACGTGCTGATGTGAGTCCATGAATGAATTGAGTCAATGAAGAATGTGAGTCGATGAAGAAAGACGAACAGTGATTTTGATACTCAGCGAGGACACCGATCGACAGTCCGACGAGTACCGGCAACTGATGGAGCGGCTGGCAGCCCTGCCAAACATCC